>CAXTIY010000037.1:0-15038 GCA_964244215.1 uncultured bacterium | reverse complement strand
GCGCAACGTAAACACCGAGAGCCACGCTCGATCGCTCCCGTCGAGTTGGAGATTCAGAGCGCCGCGATAGCCGAACGACGTTTCCGGAGCAGTCTCGCGTTCGCCCGGTAGGAGCGTTGCGAGCGTGTCGAGCGGAAGCGTGGCGAACGCACCACCCGCGGAGAGACGCAGCGTGAGGCGTTCTCCCGCGCCGATCGTCAGCGTCGCATGCGGCGAATGCCGGCGGTTCATCTGCGAACCGCCACCGTACGCATCGGCAAGGTCCAAGCGAACGGCCTGCGCGAGCGGAAATCCGGCTCGCGCCGTAACGGCCGAATACGAACGTTGCAACGTCTCGTTCGTCGCGATCGCGCTTTCCGTGCGGCGATCGTATCCTAGCGCGAAGAGCGCTTCACCAGCCGGAATATCGACGGAGAGTTGAGTTCCGGAGATACGATCGTCGCTGGAAAGATCGAGCTCCGAACGTGACTCCGCCGTGCGCGACGAGCTTTGATACGTTCGCGCCTCGAACGATGCGCCGCCGATTTTCGTCTGAAGATCGACCGCACTCGCCGGTGCTACGTTCGTGACGGTGTCGTTGCCGAAGAGCGCCTGCGATTGCGACCCGTACGAGGCGATACCGAGGGTCGTCGTGCCGGAGAAAGCGTATTGCGTCTTAACAATTTGAGACCGATTCTCACCACCGCCCGCAACGATATCCGTCAACACGCCGACGGGCCCGAACGTTTGTGAATAGCGCGCGTGCTGAAAACTGCCGTAGGAAGAATCGTAGCCCGCTTCGCCCCCCGCTTGCAGGCTCGAAGTGAACGACGGCGTGCTGTAGTGAATCACGCCGCCGATCGTATCGAGTGCGGTAAAGCGCGGCGCGGCATCGAGGCCGAGGGTAACGTCCACCCCGTCGAGCGCCAGAGCGTTACGAAAGCGAAGGCCGGCGGTTCCGGAGAAATCGTGGGCGAGGGGGATGCCGTCCAATTCGACCCGAGACTCGAGCGGTGTCGTTCCCTCGAGCGCGGCCGCGGAGCCGTCGCCGCGCCAATTCGGCACGACGTCCACGCCCGGCAACGCCACGAGGGCGTGGCCGATATACGGGTCGTCGGCGGGATTCGTCGCGGTGGTCACGGTCGTTGCGGCCGAAGCGACGCTCGAGAGGTCGGCCGATGCGAGGCGCAGATCGAGATACTGCGGGCCGCTCCGGCTCTCTTTGACCACGATCGCGGTATCCGTCGAGGCATAGCCCGGGCTCGTCACGCGCACATCGTACGCCCCGAGAGGCAACACTTGCAGCACGATGAGGCCGCCCGGGCCCGTGGTCGCTTGCCTCGTGGTGGGGCCCTGCGCGACGACGAGCGCTCCGACGATCGGAGTACCCTTCTTATCGCGCACCACGGCCGCAATGGCCCCCGGTCCGTACGGTATCGCCGCTTGAACGGAGCCCGCCTCACCGCCGTAAAGGGCAACGATCATAGCGACTACGGGCACGAAACGGACGACCACGTAACGGATTTACGCCGCTACGCGACGAGCCCATTTCGGAAGAGCCTGCATCGGGTGATTGTCATCTCACTCTCAGGGTTGAGGCGAGCGAGCGAACGGGAGGTGGCGCTATACGAGTTTGTCGGGTTGAATCGGAAGGTCGCGAATTCGTTTGCCGGTCGCATGGTAGACGGCATTCGCGATCGCCGCCGCGCCGCCGACGATACCGATCTCACCGATGCCTTTAACGCCGAGTGCGTTCACGTGCGCGTCTTCTTCATCCACGATAATCGCTTCGAGGTTCGGCACGTCGGCGTTGACCGGTACGAGGTATTCCGCGAGGTTGGCCGACATGATGCGGCCGTTTCGCAAATCGGTCCGCGTGACTTCGTGTAATGCCATGCCGATCGCCCACACCATACCGCCGATGTATTGGCTATGCGCCGTCTTTCGATTGAGGATGCGACCCGACGCAAACGCGCTCGTCATGCGCACGACCCGCACCGTCCCGAACTCCGGATCGACGTGCACTTCGGCGAACTGCGCGCCGAAGGCGTGCATCGAATACGCTTTCTTTGCCGCCGCGTCGGGCGTGATGTCGGCGCGGCCTTCGATTTCGCCGCTCGGGTGACGCGCGAGAATCTGCGCGTACGTTTCGCCCCGCGACGCGTCGCTTGCGAGCGCGAAGCGGCCGCCCCGCACCGTTACGTCCGTTACTGCCGCGCCGAATAGCGGCGAAGCGCTATCCGTTAGCGCGTACGCGAGCGTTTTGCGCCGCGCAACCGTTGCAGCGGCATAGACTGCCGGCCCGACGCTCGCAGCGGTTTGAGAACCTCCCGAAACGGGAGTCATCGGGAGATTCGTATCTCCGAGCTCGAAGCGAACTCGCTCGAGCGGCATACCGAGGGCGCCGGCCGCAACCTGCGTGAAGATCGTATAGCTTCCCGTTCCGAGGTCTTGCGTTCCGGCTTGCGCCAAAGCGCTGCCGTCGGCTGCGATACGAACGACCGCACCCGCTTTGCTGCTATTGGTCGGATAAGTCGCCGTCGCCATACCGTAGCCGACGAGCAGTTTGCCCGACCGCATCGAGCGAGGCTCGGGCAAACGTTTCTCCCAGCCGAAACGTTCGGAAGCCACACGGTAGCACTCGCGCAGCGATTTGCTCGAGAATGGGACGTGCAAACCCGGATCGCGTTCCGCGTAATTCCGTAATCGCAATTCGAGCGGATCCACATCGACGGCGTATGCCAGCTCGTCCATCGCCGACTCGAGTGCGAACGAACCCGACGATTCGCCGGGAGCGCGCATGAACGTCGGTGTCGACGCGTTAAGGCGCACGATCGTCTGCGCGACGCGCACGTTCGGTACGTCGTAGAGCATCTTCGTCAGCAACGTCGAGGGCTCGATGAATTCGTCGTAGATCGACGTTTGCGTGGTGGCCGAGTGAATCGTCGAGACGAGCTTTCCGGAACGGTCGGCCCCGAGCGCGATACGTTGCACGGTGCGCGGTCGATAGCCGACCGAGCCGAACATCTGCGGCCGCGTCACGACGAGTTTCACCGGACGCCCCACGGCTTTAGCCGCCATGGCGGCGAGCGCCGTATGCGGCCAAACGGAACCCTTCGATCCGAAGCCGCCTCCGACGAACGGACAGATCACGCGCACGGATGAAATCGGGATACCGAAGATCTCCGCCATCCGTTTACGCGTGCCGAATACGCCCTGCGTCGTATCGTGCAACGTCAACATCTCGCCGTTCCACTCGGCGATCGTCGCGTGCGGCTCCATCGGATTATGATGTTCGACGGGCGTCGAATAAACGCGATCGATACGCGCTGCCGCCGCCGCAAACGCAGCCTCCGGCGTACCGCGCACGACGACACTCGGTTCTTGATGCACGTTATTCGGCGTATAAGAATCGGCATGCTCGAAGGCCGTCACCGCCCGCTCGCGGCTATAGCGAACTTCAACGAGGCTCGCGGCATCGGTCGCGCGTTCGAACGTATCGGCGACGACGACGGCCACCGGCTGCCGGTCGTGCCGGACCAACGCGTCTTGCAAGATCGCGAGATGGCGATCCGTCGGGCCGCCTGCGGCATCTTTGTGCGCTTTCACGCGCGGCGCGTTCTCATGCGTCAGCACGGTCAAGACACCGGGTTGCCGACGTGCTTCGCTCGTATCGATTGCGGCAACGCTGCCGCTCGGAACGGTGCTGAGCACCATCACGGCGTGCACGAGATTCGGAATCGCAAATTCCGCCGTATAGCGCGCACCACCGGTTACTTTGGCGCGTCCGTCGACGCGCGATAACGGTTCGCCGATAACCGCCATTATGCGATCACCTTCGCGAGCGTTCTGACCACGGCACGTTTCGCCAGCCGAATCTTGTACTCGTTATGAGCCCGCCCGCGCGAGCCGGCGAGTGCGAGCGTCGCGGCGCGCTCGAACGCTTCGGGCGTCGGCGGGGAGCCGACCAAACTGCGTTCCGCTTCACGTGCTCGCCACGGTGCGGGTGCCACGCCGCCGAGGCCGAGGCGTGCTTCGCGAATCGTACCGCGCTCGACGACGAGCGCTGCCGCCACGGACACGAGCGCGAACTCGTACGACGAGCGGTCGCGAATCTTCGTATAGCGCGAACTCGCAGCGAGCGGCGACGTCGGGATATCGATCGAGGTGATCAGCTCGCCGTGCTGGAGGATCGTCTCTATTTGCGGTGTGTCGCCCGGCAACGTGTGGAAGTCCGCGATCGCAATGGTCCGTTCGCCGCGCGGACCGCGCGTGCGCACGAGCGCGTCCGTCGTCAACAAGGCGACGGCAAAATCCGAGGGATGCACGCAGATGCAATGCTCGCTGCCGCCGAGCACTGCGTGCATGCGGTTCTCCCCTTCGAGCGCCGCGCACCCGTTGCCGGGCGCGCGCTTGTTGCATGCGGTCGCGACGTCGCGAAAGTACGCGCAGCGCGTGCGCTGCATGAGATTGCCACCGATCGAGGCCGCGTTGCGCAGTTGTGCGGAGGCGCTTAAAAGCAACGACTCCGAGACCGCGGGCGCCGCTCGCTTAACCGCCGCATGATCGGCCGTGTCGCTCATCCGCGCGAGCGCCCCGACGCGCACGAAATTCGCGTGTTCGGTAATCGCCGCAAACGGCAGAGCGTTGATATCGACGAGCAGCGACGGCGTCTCGACCGTATCTTTCATTAAGTCTAGAACGTTCGTGCCGCCGGCAATGAAGCGCGCGTCGCTATCTCGCGCAACGGTGGCGATCGCGCTTGCGGGAGAGTCGGTGCTCGCGTACGCAAAAGGACGCACTACACGCTTTCTCCGGCAACCGAGCGAATCGCGGCAACGATATTTTGATAAGCGCCGCATCTGCAGATATTACCGCTCATGGACTCGCGTACGCTCGCCTCGTCCATCGGGCGCTTCTCCGCGAGCAAGCCCACGGCCGAAACGATCTGACCGGGCGTGCAATAACCGCATTGAAAACCGTCGTGTTCGAGAAACGCCGCCTGCATCGGATGCAGTTCCTCGCCCCGCGCAAGACCCTCGATCGTCGTGATGCGGTCGTTCTGATGCATCATCGCGAGGGTGAGGCACGAATCGATTCGTTTACCGTTGACGAGCACGGTGCACGCACCGCACGTGCCTTGATCGCAGCCTTTTTTCGTGCCCGTTAGTTGCAGATACTCGCGCAGCGCGTCGAGCAACGTGACGCGCGGTTCGATCGTCAATTCGCGCCGCTGCCCGTTCACGCTCAGCGCGACCGGCACGGCATGCGGACCTGCGGCTTTAAGTGCCGGCGCGACCGACGTCTCTGCGACGGCGGAGGCTCCCGGAGTAAGGACGCCCGTCGCCGCGGCGATGCTCGGAATACCCGCACGCGCGAGAAAGCTTTTGCGCGATAAGCCGTTCTTAAAATTAGTTCGTGCCACGAATGAATCGTCCCCGGCTCACGCACGGCCTAACCAGGCGCCGCACAGCGTCTTTGGCGCTTCAGTCGAATCGTAATGAAGATTACCGGCACCGTTGCCGGTAGAGAGCAGCTGCTCGGTACGCCTTGGCGCTACGATTGGCGTATTCGCACTTCCGCTCGGCATCGTGTTCGCGGTGCTCGGCCGATCGCTCGATGCCGATGTCTGAGAACTCATCGTCGTGCAGCCGCGCGAATGCACGCGCGCATTTCCACTAGCAGTCGCATGCGAGGATCGCGCGTGCGGCGCGGCGGCCGCTCTGCAAAGCCCCGGCGACCGTGCCGCCTTCGCCATCCGTTGCGGACGCTTCGCCCGCAAAGAATAGTCTATCGCCGACAGGCTCTCCGAACGCTTCGCGCGCTTGCTCACCACCGACCGTCACGTAGCTATACGCGCCTCGCGCATATGGATCGCGTTGCCAATCGTGAACGTAGCCCGCTTCGAACGTAGCGTACGCGTTTGCGGCATCGCCGAAAGCGCGAGCCGCGCATTCGAGTGCCGTGGCGATATAGTGCTCGCTTCCCCGTGCGTGCAGTGCGCTCGCTGCGGGACCGCCCGCCCACGCGACGAGGGTATTCGCATGCACCGGTGCCTGCGTCCAAAAAGTGGGAAAAGGGCCGTCGCCCATGACGAACGCGACGTCGCGCAGAGCGTCGTCGCCGAGCGCTTCCCAGAAAGCCGTGCGAAAGACGAGCACGACCTTTACGACGGGCCCGTTCGCAATCAGTCCGATCGCTTGCCGCTTTGGTTCTGGTAACGGCGGCTCGAAAACGATCGCGCCTTCTTGCGCGGATGCTTGCAAAACGCCGATCGGAACCGTCACGAGCGCACGGCGAGCGCGAATCTCCAAGCGTCCTCGCACGCCTCTCGCAAAGACTGAAACGCCATGCTCGTCGCAAGTGACGCGATCGACGACCGTCTGCAGCGAGAGCGACACGTGCTCGGCATCGAGCGACCGCACGAGATGCGCTACGAGTGGCCCATAGCCGCCGAGCGGACGTGACTGCGCCCCGCCCGCGGCCGCGTCTCCGGCCCATTCGGCCGCGATGCCGCGCGCGCTCGCACGGGCGGGATCCGCCGCATCGAAGCCCGAGACCAAGCGCCGCGTCCAATCAGCCGCAGCCTCCGAAGCTGCGCCCGCCCTGACGGCTCGGTCGACTGCCGCATCGACGCTCTCGTCTTGCGCGCGTTCCAGAGAACCTTTGAGTAATTCGCTCACCGCTTCGAACGGATCGTCTTCAAGCGGTCGCAAGGGGCCGTCGCGCGCCGTGAACGTGACTTCCCCGTTATCGACGACCGCAACGCCGATCTCGCGTAACAGTTCGTAGGTGATCGCCGGCCGTCCGTGCACGAATTCCGCACCGAGTTCGAGCGGCGCGAGGGCTCTGGGATCGTCCGCTTCGAGCATGCGTCCGCCCACGCGGTCGCGCGCCTCGACGATGCGAACGCTTTTGCCGGATTGCGACAACTCGCGCGCCGCGAGGAGCCCGGCAGCGCCCGCTCCGATGATGACTACGTCGTACGCGACGTCACGCTCGTTCACGCTTAGCTTCTTGCCCCGAATTGTCTCCGTTTCGCGAGAGAAACGGGCCCCGTGGGTAGCATCGCTCTATGCCGAAGAAGACACCCGACCCGGCCCCGCTGCCGTCGACTCTAGAGCGCTCCCCGAAGAAGGCGCAAGACACCTACGAAGCCACACTCGCGAGCGCGGAAAAGTCCTACGACGGCGACGAAGCGCGCGCGCACCGCGCCGCTTGGGCTGCGGTGAAGCATTCTTTCGAGAAAGTCGGCGATCACTGGGAGCCCAAAGACGAGCGCGGCCCCTCGGATCCGCGCGCGAAAGAAGGCGGCCCGAACCCGACGGGGCCTTCATACGGCGGCGTCGATGTCGAAGGCAAATCCAAAGCTGCGTTATTGCAGCAAGCTCGCGACGCCGGCGCCGACGTTACGACGCGCTCCACGAAAGCCGAAGTCGCAAAAGCGATCGAAACGACCAACGAACGCGCGACTCGCGCCGCTCGAGAGAAGTAGTCGCCTACGTACGTTGTAATGGTAAACCATGTAACGGTAAACCATGTGGCAGTACAAGACCCTGTTTGCCTGTCCTGACTGCAGGCAGCACTATTTTCAATCGCCGACGTTCGCTCCGGCAACGACTTCTTAAGTTCCAAGAATACGAATTGCGGATTCACTCCTAGCGAACAAGAAATCGCGAATCAGCTGCAAGCGATCCCTCCAGAAACGTTACAGCAGCTCTTGAGCCGCTAAAAACCGAGGCGAGCCGGGGCTTCGCACTCGGTTCCGATCGTGCCGTCGGGCCATCCTGCGGGTTGGGCCGATGCCTAGTGACGATTTGCAACGACGAGAATGGAACCCGGCAAGACCGCAGTCCGAACGCTGCCGCCGGCGCTCGAAACGATTTGATAACCGAATGTGCTGTCGACCGCAACGCACGATCGCGCGGCGGGAGCGAAAGCCGTTCGTTCCGCTGCATTAAGAGCCGCAGCGTCGAAGCGAGCATCACCCGAAGAATGCGCGACGGCCACGTGCCGGACGAGACCGTCACGCGAGACGGTGATGCTTTCGACCGCTTTACGTTCCGCTCCGAACGAACCGTTCGGTATCGCGCGATGTTCTTGTTGTATCTTGGCTTTAAGACACTGCTTACACGGCCCGTCGCGGACGGCGGCCCGGAGCAACCTGCAAGCGTGAGCGGCTACACCAAACCGTGTCCGGCGTGTTCCTTAGGTCGACGCTATGGTGGCTCGTTTTAACGGCGACGGTTGCGATCGTTCGCCACGCAATCGGAGGGCGCACGAGGCGCTGGATCGACGTTACCTCAGGCGCCGTGTTGAGCCTATTCGGCATAGCGGAGATTCGGCGCGCGCTCTAGTCGGCTGCTGCGCGAAACACCGCATACACGGCGCATTCACACGTCGGCGGCATAATGCTCGGCGATGTGTACCGTTATGCCTCCTTGTGGCGAACTAATCCGTGGCGGTTCGAAAGCCGTCGCTGCCGCAATCGCCACCTCTCTCGCTCACTTCGGTGAGCCCGCGCTGAGCTTCGCCGCCGCACGTGGCGTCAAGATCGTTCCACTTACCGCAGCCGAGCGTTATCGCGACGCGTCGGCATCGCTGCGTCGTCTAGGCGTCGACGTCGATGCGTGGCCGGTTCCGCCGGCCGGATTATTCGTCGTCGAAGAACGCACCGTCTATCTGCGTTCCGCGACGCCGATGACGATCGCGCATGAATTCGCGCACGGTCTCGACTGCGCGCTCGGCGGCGGCGTCTACCGCAGCGGCTACGACACCGCTATTCGCAGCGCGTTCGCTCGCGCCCGCGGATTCGTAACGCCATACGCCGCCACCGGCCTCGACGAATACTTCGCCGAATCGCTTCGCGCTTACGTCGAAGTCAACGACGCAAATTCGCCTTGGCCGAAAGCAACGCGGGAACGGCTGCGAGCGGTCGATCGACCGATGCACGATATCGTCGTCGAGCTATTCGAAACCGGATTCGATGCAACGTAGTCGGGTCGACCCTCCCTCGTATGAGCCCTCGACCGGCGACTCGAGAAACCTCCGCGGCTCAGCGCCCGTTGGCAACGCTACCGGACCGGCGTATGTCGGTGTTGAGCGGCGGTGCCGCTTCGCGCGGTCGGCGCTCGCTACCGATCGCCCATACGAGCGCGATGAGTAGAAAGTTGGCGACGAGCGAACTCCCGCCGTAAGAGAAGAACGGAAGCGTCACGCCCGTCAGCGGAAAGAGCCCGAGCACGCCGCCGATGATGATGAACACTTGGAAACCGAGCGTTACCGCGAGCCCGCTCGCGAGCAGCTTCGCATAAAGATCCGGCTGCGCGCGCGCCACGCCGATCGCGCGTAAGACCGTCACGAGGAAGACTCCGGTCAAGACGATCCCGCCGAACGCCCCGAACTCTTCGCTCCACGCTGCGAAGATATAATCGGTGCCGACCTCCGGAATGAACGTCGGATGTCCGAGTCCGTAGCCCGTACCGAATAAGCCGCCTGCGGCGAGCGAGAACAACCCCTGCAACGCTTGATAACCGCGGCCGAGCGGATCGTCGAACGGATTATGCCACACGGCAAAACGCGCGATGACGTACGGATAGTGTCGCGTCGCGAACCACACCGCAAGCCCGAACAGAGCCGCGCCGCCTGCGATGAGGTCGACGCGTCGCGTCGCAATGTAAAGCATCGCCGCGAACGTCGCGAGCAGTAGCGACGCCATCCCGATGTCCCGCTCGAACACGAGAATCGCCATCGACGTCGCCCAGCCGAGAAAGAGCGGTCCGAGATACTTAAGATTCGCGCGGATCGACCACGGCTTCGCAGCCGATAGAACGTCCGCGGTCTCGGCAAGATACCCCGCCATAAACAGAACGATAAATAGCTTAATGAGTTCGACCGGTTCGAATTGAATCGGACCGACGCGGACCCACAACTTCGCGCCGTTGACTTCCTGACCGAACACGGCCACGATCGAAAACAGCACGATCGAACCGAGCACCCACACGTACTTAAACGCGGCGAACCGCCGAAACGCGGAGAACGTCGGCCCCGCTACCGTCGCAAATACGATGGCGATCAGCAAGAATAGTTCTTGCTTACGAGCGAGTTCTCCCGAAAGTCGCGCGAGCGTCGCGAGTCCGAGCCCCGAGACGAGCACGGCGAGCGCCGGCAGAAAATCGTCGCGGCGCACGTCGAGCGGCGCTTGCAGCACCCACACGAATGCGGCTGCCGCTAAAACGTAAAGAAGCCAGGGCGGCCCAAGCGCACCGCGCGGTGCGAGCGATAACGCGAACGCCCCGACGGCGAGCGCGAGCGCCATCGGAACGATTCGGCTAAGGACGATCCGAATTCGAAACGCCCGGGAAACGATCGAACGATCCCGCATGCAGCGCGTACGAGCCGAAAGAAAGTAACGCGAGCACGAGGAGACCGATCGCGACGACCGTTCGCACCGCGAAGCGTGGGGCCCGGGCGAGCGTGACCGGCGCCGCACGTAGGAGGTCGCGACAAACGACGAGCGTGCCGTTCTCGAGCGTGCCGCGCGACTTCGCGGTTGCGAGAACGCGCGCGACCGCATCCGCGCAATTATCGGCTTCGACCAGCAGATCGCCGATCTCATCGTCGTCGAGAAAGCGGTGCACGCCGTCGGTACACAGCACGAGTTGGTCGCCCGCGCGTACGTCGATATGCGCGACGGATGCTTCGAGTTTGGCCTGCGTCCCGAGCGTCCGCCAGAGCAATCCGCGCGAACGCGGCCTCGCCGGCAGATGCGTTTTCGTGCTCGTGACGGCCGTACCGGCGAACATCGCGTCGTCGACGGTGAGCGCTTCTAGCACACCGAGGCGCAAGAGATAGGCGCGCGCATCGCCGACGTGACCGACGAGGGCGTGCTCGCCGACAACGAGCACCGCCGTGAGCGACGTTCCGCTTCCGACGAAGTCTTCGTGACTGCCGCTCTCGGCATATAACCGTGCGTTGGCATGCTCGAGCGCGGCCAGGAGTATGCCGCGAAGATGACTCGGCGATACGTTACGGCCGTAGGAACCGACGCGATGCCGGCGGCGCAAGTAATCGCGCACGGCGAACAGCGCCGACTGCGCCGTCGGAACGTTGCGTCCGCTCGCTCCGAAGCCGTCGGCCACCGCGAGCAGCGTCACGTTGGGCGCGATGCACTCTTCGACGTGCGCGTCGCTCGGGCGCTCTTGGCGCAGGCCGATGGTGGTTCCGGCGGCTACTTCCATGCGTCCAATCCGCAGAACACGATACGCGCCATACCGACGTCGATTTCATCGCCGTCGGCAAGTGCGACGTAACCTTCGATCGGCCGCGCGTTCACGAGCGTTCCGTTACGACTATCGAGGTCGCGGACGCTTAAAACACCCTCGGAGAAATCGATACGTGCGTGCAAACGGCTCACTTGCGCGTCGGGAACGATGAGCGTCGCGGTGGGCGCGCGGCCGATCGTAATCGGGGCCGGCGCGCGAATCGTGCGCGTCCGCCCATCTTCCTCCACGCGCAGTACCACGGCCTGCATGATCGTCATCGCATCGTCGCGCTCGCGACGCGCGCGAGGCACGGCGATTGCGGCGAAAGCAGCGGTCACGAAGACGAGCAGCGTGCTCGCCCCGAAGACGTCAGCGCTCGCGGCCACCCGTAACTTCCCCATCGACGAAAAGTTCGCAATCGCCGAGCGCGAGCACGTCGCCGCACGCAAGTACGCCATCGGTAACGCGAGCGCCATTTAAATGCGTGCCGTTCGACGAGTCGAGGTCCTTGAAACGAATGTTCACGCCGCTCGAGAGAGCGAGATGTCGCCGCGACACCCGACGATCCGCAAGCACGATGTCGCAACTCGAGTCGCGTCCGATCGTGCGATTGCGGTCGAGCGAATAGCTACCGGCGGGCAAACCTTTGCGAACGCGAAGCACGAGTCGTTGCGGCGCGGCGAGCGTCTCGGTTGCGATCGTTACGGTGCCGGCGGCGACGGCATCGTCGCGTAGCGACGCGACACTCGGCGGCCGCTCCGGCCGAAGCGAACGTTCCGAGAGCCGCGCGAGCATCGCACCCCATTGCCGCTCGAGATACGGCAGTTCGCTTTCGAAGCGCGCGAAGTCGCTCGGATGCAGACGCACGATGAAGCGTCGACCGTTACGAAGCGCGGAAGCAGAACCCGCTTCATACGCTTGCACGAGCTTTCGCGCGACCACGACGGGCTCGAGTGCGCTCGGAAACGCAAACGCGAAGGTTCGCTCGACGACGTTGGCACAGGCGGCCTCGAGGCGCACGAACGGATTGCCTTTCACGGCGAGCGAGCCAGCACGGCGATGTAAAAACCGTCGCGCCCATCGATACCTGGCGGCACCACGATATCGCCGCTGCGGGAGAAGGGCTCATATCGCTGCGGCAGCGGCGCCCGCGCGAACGAATCGTTCGCTTCCAAGAACTCGCTGACGAGCGTGCCTCCTTCGCGCGGGTCGGTCGAGCAGACGCTATACACGAGCCGGCCACCCGGCTTCGTCCGCTCGGCGGCCGCCCGCAATAACGTCGCCTGCACGATCGCGAGGCGCGCACCGTCTTCGGGCGTTTTGCGCCAGCGCGCCTCGGGATGGCGACCGATGATGCCCACGCCCGAACACGGCGCGTCGAGAAGCACGCCGTCCGCGCTGATTTCGGCCGCGGCATGCGCGGCATCGCCATGCACGATCGCGGCGTGCGTCACGCCGCAGCGGGCGAGCGTCTCTTCGAGAACCGCGATCTTCTTCTCGTCGCGCTCCACGCAAACGAGGCTGCCTTCCCCTCGCATGCGGGCTGCGATCTGCACCGTTTTGTTGCCGCGTCCGCTACAGAGTTCGAGCACCGTTTCGCCCGGCTGCGGCGCGAGCAAATCGACGGGCATCCCGGCTGCCTCGCCTTGCAATAACCAACGCCCCTCCGGATCGTCTCCGAGGGCGCCGCCGGCTTCCAAAATCAGCGTTTCGGCGACGTACGTCGAACGCTGCGCGACGATTCCGCGCTCTTCGAGCGCGGCTGCCACGGCCTCCGCATCGGCGCGCAAAGCGTTCGCGTGCAACGCGGCTTGCGGCGCCGCGTTGACTCCGGCGAGCGCCAGATCGCGCGACCCATCGAATGCCCGGCCGTATTGGGCGGCGATCCACGTGGGCACGGAATAGGCGGTGCCGGCATAATCGTCATCGCTCTTGAAATCGGCCGGATCGAGCTCGGGGCGACCGTCGGCGATCATGCGCCGTAACACCGCGTTCACGAGGCCGGCCGTGCCCTTGTGGCCGTGCTTCCAGGCGAGATTGACGGTCTCGGAAACGGCCGCATGGTCTTCCACGCCCGACATGAAGCGCAGCTGGTACACGCCGAGCCGCAGAACGTCGGAAATAGCCGGGGGCAAGGCCTTCTCGCGCGTGCCGACATAGGGCCGCAGATACCAGTCGATGAGCCGGCGCTGCTTGATGGAACCGTACGCGAGTTCTGCTGCAAACGCGCGGTCGCGCTGATCGAGTTCGGCGCGACGGGTGCGAACGTTGAAAGCGGCCTGCGCACCGCGTTGCTCGGGCCCGAAGACGTCGCGGACGACCTGGTAGGCAACTTCACGCGCCGTCGGCAGCGCGCGCGGCCTCTCGTTACTCAAGCGGCGACGTGCGCGAGAAGGCGGTCTTCGTTATCACCGAGCCATCGTTCGAGATCCGGTCGCAGAATATCCGGCTCCGTGAGCCGGTTGCCCGCCCGGAAATCGGAGATGCTCATCGCCCGCCGCCCCGGCACACCGACTTCGTCGATTGCGACCCAGCCATCGGCGGCCCGTACGAGCAGCCATCCATCGATCGCGACGCAACTGCCGAGCGACGTCGCGACGGGCGGCCCTTCGACGACCACGTGGCCCGCGAGCACCTTAGACGAGCCGAAGCGCGGCAGTTCCACGCGCGCTCCGGGTTGTGGAGCGAGCGAGCGAATCTTGTTCACGATGGCGCTCGCGCGCGGGTCGTCGCCCGGCGCGCAGAGTACGAGGTCGCCCTTGCCGAGGGGCCTCGTAAGCGTACGCGCGATCGCCGCTTCGCTCTGCAGGCCCGCTTGCGCGATGCGCGCGAGCGTTTTCGTCGTAACTTGGGCGACGGCTTCTGCCAGCAGCTCCGCGCCGAGAGCGGCGAAGCGATCGTGTAATTCGCCGTAGTTCTCGCCGACCGCGATCGGGCTCTCCCGTTGCAGAACGATGTCGCCCGTATCCATGCCGGCATCCATCAAAATGATCGTGACGCCGCCGAGCGTTACGCCGTCGCGGAGCTGCGATTGCAACGGAGTCGCGCCGCGGTATAACGGCAACAAGCTCGGGTGCACGTTGAGCGCGCCAAGGGCCGGTATGTCGAGAACGGCCTGCGGTACGATCTTGCCGTACGAGGCCACGGCGAAGAGGTCGGGCGCGAGATCGCGTAGCGAGGCGACGACGTCGCGCAGCCGCTGCGGCTCGAGCGTCGCGACCCCGAGTTCGCGCGCCGCCACCTTCACGGGCGTCGGTTGGAGCTTCTGGCCTCGGCCCGACGGCCGGTCGGGTTGGGTGACGACGAGTTCGCAGAGCGCCGTAGCGGCAAAAGCGCGGAGCGCCGGAACCGCGAAATCGCTCGTACCGAAGAAAACGCCGCGGAGTTTAGACGGCGGCAGTTTCTTCGCTGCGTTCGCGCGCGTTCGCCCCTTCGGCCTCGGATTCGGCGAGCGCGGCACGCTCTTCTTCGGTAACGGCCGGGCGGATATTGGCCGCTTTGTCGATGTAGAGCACGCCGTCGAGATGGTCCATTTCGTGCTGCAGACAACGGCCGAACAAGCCCGTTCCGTCGAGCTCGATCTTTTTGCCGGTACGGTCGAGACCAGTGCAGACCACGTGCTCGAAGCGCTTCAAATCGCCGATCATTCCGGGCACCGAAAGGCAACCTTCGATCGACTCGATCTCGCCCTCGGTCACGGTAAATTTCGGATTGACGACGACGAACGGCCCGTGCTCTTCCTTGTCGTCCTGGATGTCGACGACGAAAATCCGTTTCCCGATATTGATTTGCGGG
>CAXTIY010000036.1:0-15093 GCA_964244215.1 uncultured bacterium | reverse complement strand
GGCACGTCTTTCGTATCTCCGTAACCGGTGAAAACGCGCGTTTCGGCCCACACGAAAGCGGAAGCTCCGACAATTGAAAGGGAACGCCGATCGCAGGAGCGCGAGCTGACGCTCGCAAAATTGTCGCCAGTTTGTTCGACGTTTATCGTAGGTCGTCTCGCCCTATCGTTAGTCGGGCGACCGTCTGCGGGCTACTCCTACTTGCAATCTACCTTTCGATCGGCACTATTGAAGATGGCGGCGCTGCCCGTAACGACCGACGCCTAAATCTGCTGCAATCCGCAAGCGCGACCACAGCGCACACGCTCGCTGTCACACCGTCTGGTAGCTCCCTCGTTGTACACGCCGATGCCGAGTCTTCCGCAGCCTGGAATATCTCGTCTTACGAGCTTTCACATCTACTGAATAGAGCTAGCTCGTGCAGCATCGAAATCATACTACTGAACACGTCCATCTCGAGCGTCAGCCCGAGCGCATGGGCCGAAATCCAATTCGACGATCGCGTCGTGAAGCGCATTCGATTTTCGGAGGAGCGACGCGGGTTCTACGCGGCTGGGCCGGGGCGATACTTTCCGTCCAATGTCGTGCCTCAGTCGATCGATATCGTGCCACTCGACCGGCGATTCGGATTTGCCGTTCCGCTCGCGGCAAGCGCGTGCGCTGCTAAGAACTTCACCGTCAGCGTCAGAACCAGAGACGTCGATTGGAACATTTCTTACGTCGGACTTCTCTTAAAATACACGCCGGCACGCGTTCCTTTATTCAACAGTGGATTGCTAACGGTTATCGCAGGCGTCCTAATCGCCGCAACCCTTGTCGGCCTCATCTGGTACGTGTTGCTCTGTTTTTCGTCGCTCGGTATCGGGCCGCTCATAACGGCTGCAGCGATAATGGCCGTTTCACCATTAACTTACGATCAATGGGATTTCGCAGTCTGGATGCGGTTTTCGGAGATGGCAACATTCGGTGGCGCGAGCCCTACGCAGCTTTGGGCGGCTTCACCGCTCTGGGCACTCGTCCCGCCACTGTTTTCAACGATCACCCTCGCGTCGTATGTCGTAACCGGCGACGGAAGCCGCGCCTTGACGGAACTGTTCCTCAAAGTCGGCATCGGAGTAGCGTATTGTTTCAACGCCTATCTCGTGGCTCTCATAGCGCCTCGGAAACTTCGCACTTTTCTTGCGGTGAGCACGCTGTTGCTTCCGGCAGGCCTGTACGAAATTGCGGCCGGCTACAGAGAACCGTTTGCCGTCAGCTTAGCGTTTTTTGCGCTCCTCCTAACTCGGCGTGCGCGATTCACATTTGCAACAATCTTGTTCTGCGCCGCGGCATCGATTTCAGAAACGTTGTTGCCGCTCGTCTTGTTTCCAGCGGCTCTTCGTCTGACCGGTGCGAACGTTACGGTGCGGAGAGCACTGCCCAGCGCGAGTCTCGCTCTATTCGGCATTCTCATTTTCGCAGCAGAATGGCTACTTCTGATTCCGCGTGAGACGGCCAGATATGCGTTGGCGTACCGCTTCGGGGAAGCGCCGCTCGGTGGCGCTTCGTGGGCAGGAGCACTGAGCGGACTGCACATACTTCCATCTTGGTTGCCCGCTCACAGCGCATTATTTGGCGCCGGCGTATTCTGCGTATTCGCATTCTTCCCGAGTCTACGGCTAAGGGGCATCTTACTCGAGCCGGTTTTATCGTTCGAGAAGCGCTATGTAGAAACGCTCGGAACATTTGTGGCGTTCCTCGCGGCATTCTTTCTCGCGTTCCGAGGCATCGATCCGAACACTTGGTACACGATTATTCTCATGACTTGTTACTACTTCGCCTCAAAGCACCCCACAAGCCCGTTCCCAATAGTCTTCGGTACCGTGCTGGCCTTCGCCGTCTACGCGGTGGCAGGGCTCGGCGATTTCGTTAATCACACCGCACTCTGGCCGTTCGACCGAGGCTTACTCGGTATTTTAGGCGTTTCGCGATACGTCTTCGATCTTATGCAAAACGCGTTGGCACTATGTTTGATCGTTGCGATATCCTTGAGGGACACCGAGCTGCTATTTTCGTCGAACTCGCTCTCGTTCTTCGTCTTGTTCGTCGCCTCGGTAGCAACGACCGCAATACGCTTCTATCTGCTCGACTTCGTCGTGCTCGGCGCCGGCTTGCTCGTAGTCGCTCTGACGCTCAAGCGTCAGATCGATTCGCAACGCTTACGATATCGTACGCCCGCTCGGCCCACGGCCGCTCGTACGCTTAGGAGGGGCGCGTTCCCAATCGGCTTATGTGACGTGGTCTTCGCCATCGGCGCCGTGGGTATCGTTTCGGTACAGAGGGGGCTGGGAGCGACATCAATTGTGGGTTGGGTAATTCTAATCGGAGGCGGCATATTCGCACTTCTCGATAAGCTTAAGACGGTCAATAAAACGTCACAGGCTTTGCGGGAGCGTGAAGACTATACGCGTTTCTAGTGCGGGAACGTTCGAAGTTTCGGCAGCCCAATTGCGTCGCGCCCGGAACGATCGACGGCATTATTTCAGCAGCTGCCGACGCTCGGAGTCGATAAAAAAGTTGCGGCGAGTATTTGGTCCGCGGCAGCGTTGGAGCAGCCCGCCAGGGGATGCGGCGACTCTAAGCGTAGCGCCGTACCATGGATTATTACGGCGAAGTGCCGGGCGGCGCGACGTTGCGAACGTACTCGCGGGCGTTCATTTCGCCGCGCTCGTCGGAGAATGTATCGAACGGCCCTTGGTCGACCGAGCGATGCTCATCTTTATAGTCGCCTTAATGATAGTACTCGATCCGGCTGCCGGCTCTCGCTTCATTTACACCGATTCCTAAGCGTGCGCGCCGTCTCGCCGGTGATACGCGCAATTGCCTTTGCGATCGTATTGTTTGTGGCCTTCGATCGTATCTTCGATGCATTCTTTCCTCATTTTGCTAGGCTACGCTATAATTTTTCAGCCGCCTATTTGAAGCGCGAAGCGCGCGCGCTCCAGGCAAGCCGGCCGATCGTCGTTCTCGGCGACTCCGTCCTTTGGGGCTTTGGATTAGAGGAACGGCAAACCGCCGTCTCTTTATTGCGTGCGCGCGATCCGCTCTGGCACAACCTGGCATATGCAGGCGGAAGCCCTGTCAACACACTAGCGATGTTGCGCTTCTTACAAACGGCGGGAGTTCATCCGCGGGCCGTGATTTTCAACGTGAACCAAAAACAATTTAATCTCGAAGACAGCGCCTATCAAAAACTTCACCCCGCCGTCGAAGAAGCTGCGTGGGGCGCCCTGAGCCAAGAGGAGCGAGCCGCACTCGTGCCCGTTCTTTCCGCGACGAGCGACGCGCGCATCGACCGTTCGCTCTCGCGCTTCTGGCATTTTTACGGTATGCGGTCGGACGTCCGCGACGCACTCTTCAACGATAGCGACGCCGCGCATCGAATCCAAGCCTTCGTCGAGAAAGTATCCGGAGCTGCGATCGATATCGAAGCGGCGCATCGACCGACCGCCGAGAAGTTCGAGGGCACGTACGATCTCTCACCGATTGCGCAGGACAACGTCGCCTTCGTCGCCCTGCTCCGAATCGGAAAACTGTTGCGATCCGAGCACATCCCCGCCTTAGCAGTGCTTACGCCGACGAATCACCTGCTGCTTCACGACTATATAGACTCGCCCGCGTACCGGAGCAATCTCGGCACCGTGAAAAAAGCTCTAGAACGGGCCGGCGTCCGCGTGTTAGACCTCGACGCTCGCTTTCCGGCAGCCGACTTCATCGATAACGATCACTTGACGGCAATCGGCAACGCAAAGCTCGCGCGACTGCTCCAAGCCGCCGAAAACACGTGATTTTCAATACCTGGAGCTTCGCAGTATTTGGCCTTGTCGCATGGACGATCTATTGGACGAGCATCCCGCAGCGATATAAACCCCATTACCTCATCGTAACGGGCGCGCTCTTCTACACGTTCTCCATACCCGCGTATTTGATCCTCATCGCGACGCTCGGCGGCATAACCTACACGATCGGTCGTACGATGCTAAGAACGGAAAATAGAGCGCTCGAACGCAATCTCTTAGCACTCGGAATCGTCGCGATCGCAGGTACGCTCGTCGCTTTCAAATATTTACGGTTCCTCGCTTCAGCGGTGAATCAAATCGCGAGCCGCGGTGTCGTACCGATTCCACAAATTATCGTGCCGCTTGCGATCTCGTTTTTCACTTTCGAATTCGTGCACGTGCTAGTCGACATCCGCCTGCGCAAGATACGCGACTTGAACGTGGTCGACTTTACGGCTTTCACCTTTTTCTTCCCAACGCTCGTTGCCGGGCCGATCAAACGCTACCAAAGCTTTGCGCCGCAACTACGTCACATCACGATGCCGAGTCGCGGCGAGATGTTGCGCCACGCGTATCGAATCGCGATCGGCGTCTTTAAGAAAACGGTGCTCGCCGATTCGTGCGGGGTCCTCGCGCAACCGCTCGTAACACCGGGCGTACCGTTCCATCGCCTCGACTATTGGGTAGCTTTTTTCGCGTATGCGGCAAAGATCTATTTCGATTTTACGGGCTATTCCGATATCGCCATCGGAGCCGCGGGTCTACTCGGCCTGCGCATACCTGAAAATTTCGACCGGCCGTACTGGTCGGCGAACATCGCAGAATTTTGGCGCCGTTGGCACATTTCTCTCTCGAGTTGGATCCGAGACTACATTTTCATCCCACTCGGGGGCAGCCGGCGACGACCGATCATCGTGCTGTTGAACTTATTCCTCGCTATGGCTCTCGCAGGCCTATGGCACGGTGCCGCCTGGACATTCCTGATCTGGGGCGCCTGGCATGGCTTCGGTTTAGCAGTACACCGCCTATGGTCACGGTACGTGGTGCCGCGAAGCAACGAGTTACGGTCGGGGCGGCAAATCGTAACGAGCGTGTCCGTCGCCGTCACGTTCTTGTTTGTAGGCCTCGGCTGGATTCTTTTTGCGGCGACCTCGCTATCGAACGCGACTGCGGTTTACCGGTCAATGTTTATTTCCTGAGCTTCTGCTACCCCGCGACTTTTTATGTCGTGCTTCTTCGACTTTAGCGGCGCGTCACTAGACCATCTCAAGGACGTTTCTAGGACGATTCCTACACGAGCATCGACACTCAGAACCGTATAGCGGCAGCAGTTTCAAGCGCCATGGAGAAGCTCGCTAACTCCCCATAGCGATCGTAACCCTATTCTGGAATTTGTGCGCTATCCGATTCGCACGCGCTGTTTTGGAACGGCGTATACGACTGCCTGCCAACCGTCCCCCTCATACGTACGCAGATACATATTATATTCCGGCAACATATCATGTATGAGTAGCGGCAACGTCCAGAGATGATCTTGTGTGTGATAGGCACATATGGCGAGGACCGGACGAAACTCCGCAATCGTTTGGCGGGCTCCCAAGAGAGCATCGTACTCCGCGCCTTCTATGTCCATGATTAGAAATGTCGGGCGAGATGCGCGGCACAGCGTGTCGAGCGTACGCAACTCAACGACGACGCCTCCGTCTTCAGCAATGTGAGCATCTAATCCCGACGTCGCATCGAATCGCACCGAACCCGACTCAGCGCCAACGGCGCATTGATAAACCGAGATCTTCTGCTGTTGTGTCGGTGATAACGTCGATACGTAAGCGCGCAGTTGATCGCACGTCTGAGGCGATGGTTCGATGGCATCGATGTGCCGGAAATTCTCACCGCAGCGCGCGAGGATGCTGCGAACCGTATCTCCGTCGAACGCGCCGCAGTCGACGACCGATTCATCCGGAATCAAGTCGAAGATGTCGTCCGCAAAATAAGATTCCTGCTTCGGGCGGGTGGGAAGAGCCCAATCGCCGTGCGCGCGCCAACGAACGTGCGCCAAGTATTCTAATCTCGACTGGTCGTCAGACCAGAGCGCACTCGCGCGAACTACCTTTTCGCGGTCTTCAAGCACCTTGTGGGGAAGATCTTGACAGAAGAACGGTAAGAACGTTTCCGCGAAACGCCAATAGATCGCGCTGACCGGAACGACATTTTCGCATCCAAGGTTGCGGAGCTGTGAAGCGGTATCCGTATACCAATGCTTCGCATTCCAGATTGCAACGAGAAACACGGCGTTCGACCCGTATCGGCTAGCCGCATCCTTCGGACTAAGCACGCGCAGACCGTCCATGTCGGCACCCTGGACTGCAACATTGTTATCCGCAATGGCGAGTGGCTCCACACCGATCGAGCGCAGACACTTTAACGCGCGAATGCCGGTACTGCCGGCGCCGACGATGACGATACGTCCGGAGTGCGCCGCGAGAAGCTCATCCAAGGCATTTCGTTCACGGCCGAACACGGCATCTCGCTCTTCGCCAAGTAGCGCTTCGATACGCTCGTCAACACGAGTCTGCGTCGGCATAGTTCCTCAAATCACACAGCGAATAATTATGATGAGCGACGCGTTCCCCGCCCTCGGAGATGGCAGGCACCAATGCTTAACGATCGCTAATTCAGGACCGAATGCCGGACACGTCTTCACAAGCTAAGTGTACGAATGGCAGCTACCGTTCGCTAACCCAGTATAGCCTTCTGAAAATGTCTTTCCGCTCCTCGTACTCGCGCCGATGAGAGCGCAACATTCGCCATCGTCAGCGCTGGGCCCCGAACTGCCTCCAGACGAAGGCTTGAAGCAGCCATCTTCTCTACTACCATATGCAAGATATAGCATTTCGGAATTTCGGCGAATATGGAACCACCGTCGATACGGTGAAGGTGCCCTCGAGCAGAATTGCTTGCCCGAGTGAAGCAGTATCCGGCATCCATGAGCGATTAAGCGCTCGTGTGTGGTTGAGAACGGACCGGCCGAGCTACGGCCGCCAAGGGTCGACGCTATGCGACATGACGCGCCTGAGTTCGCGTCGGTGCCCTAAAAGCAGCGAGCTCATGTCGGCATCGGCTGCAGGCTGCTAAGCGGATGTTGCTCGAAGATGGGGATGTGTATCCTTTAACGATTCCGACTAGAGTCTTCGAGATTGCACGCGATTCCCTCGGGAAATACTTTCAACAAATTTCCGGAATGGATCCGGACGATAATGCCCACGACTTCTTAGACACAACCAAGTCGGTTACTCGTGCGAACATTGCCGAGCGCTACCGGCCGCTGGCCGGATCGAAATCATTAGAGATCGGGTCCGGCTTCGGAACGAATGTAGCGATTTGGCAGAAGTATCTCCAAGTCGACGCCTATGGCGTTGAACCAGGAAGTGAGGGCTTCGAAAGCGGCTTCGAAGCTTCACGCTTACTGATGACGGCGAATCAACTCGAACCCGAGCGAATCGTGCGAGCATTCGGAGAATCGTTGCCATTCCCCGACGAGTCGTTCGATATCGTTTACTCGGCTAACGTTCTCGAACATACCGAGGATCCGGTCAGGGTCGTATTCGAAGCGGTGCGGGTACTTCGGCCGGGCGGTATCTTGCACATGGAGATACCGAACCATTTATCCTATTTCGAGGGTCATTATTTAATATTACAGCCGCCGCTGTTCCACAGACGGATTTTACCTGCTTGGGTAAAACTTTTAGGCCGCGACCCCGCCTTCGCTAAGACGCTGCGTACCGAAATCAATCCGCTATGGTGCCGACGTGTCGTAAAGGCGTTATCGAAGCGATACGCCATAAATCTAATCACGCTCGGCGAGGACGTATTCCTCGAACGAATGAGTAAGCCGTTCGTTTTCGAAGCGCAAGGTGTAGCGAGCCGGCTGTCACCGCTCGTCTCCCTCTTGCAGAAGTTAAATTTTGGCAATTGGATCGGCCGTACGATCGTCGCTTTGCAAGCACATTACCCGATGTATCTAACACTTCGGAAGAGTGAGTGAAACCAACGGCCGCTAGTCGCGCCGGACATGCACCGAACCATCCCGGCTCTTTGCGAAAGCGCAAAGTGATGCGGAAAAGTTCGTCGATATTGCCGTACGGACGCTGATGAGTGCGGGCGATATTTCACTGCAATCTGCCGGCCGCCGATACGTGACATACCAGCCTCCGCTTGGAGACAATTCGAGGAAGCGATCGATATAGGTCTGCCGCCGTTTGAGCGACAAACCGAATATGGTCCCCTCGACGCCCAGAGGACTTACTGGAGCCCACGCTCGATAGGCGACGGCCCTGGAGCCCGGCTCGTGAACGATCGGAAACAGCATCCCCTGCGATATCTCGGTCCAATCCGGTCCGTTCGGGATTAGAACCGGATCGCCCGGGCGGATTCCGGCCCGCGAAGCAAGCCGCGAAAGTTCCGGCGGAATGGGAGGCAGCGTTTGAAGCGTATCGGATGTCCAACCCGGCATGAACGGAAAGGTCATCGTGAAAAACCGTGACGGCTGGCCGAAAAACGACGCGATGCAAATGATCGCGATCGGCGCTATTGCGAGACGGGCGAACAGTGCGGCACGATTACCGATTAGCACGTCTCTGGATACGAACGTGACGATCGCCGCGGAAGGGATCAATACAGCCAACATCAGCTCTACGTGGGCATCGAATGGCTCGAGCGCATAGTAAGTCGATGTCGCCCATACCGCAAGCCATACTGCCGCGAGTAGCGGCGTTACCGACCATTCGCCCGCGCGCATAGCCGCAATCAGAACGGCGGCGAACGCTCCGAGTAAAAGAACGTTCGACCATGCAGCGCCTGCCGGGTTGAGAGGGAACGCGGCGTGTACCGAACCGGATACGAACGCACCCGTAAATTCGACATAGCCTATAAAGTCCGGGAAATGCTTCAATCTAATCGCGTATATCAACTCCATTACAACGAACGCGGCAATCGGCAAGGCGGCGAAGGGCCAAAGTCGCAAAACCAGTCGCTTCGCGAAACGAAGCCACAAACGAAGCTGAAAACGATTGGGTATCCCAAGCGTTAATTCGTTCAGTACGTTGAACGGCAGCCAGACGACCGTCGCCCAAACGGCAGCTTCGAAAGACCACAGAAGCGATATTAACCAGATGACGTGGCCGATCCACGAAAGCATCCGAACGCGGCGAGGTTGCAGGCGCCAAACGTACGTTAAAAAAGCGACGAACAGTAAGCCGATCAGCCAGATGAAACGAAAACTGCCTTGCGGATAGAGCCGAGCCCCGTATGGATAGCGGGAGACACCCTCTCCGAACGTGGCGAGCGCCATCAGGACGGCAAATGCGAAGTTCGTCCAATCGCTGCGGCCCCATCGCCAAAGCGTGAAAATAATGCACGATTCGATCGTGATAATAATCGAGCTTAGTATAAATAGCGCTTGCCATGCGTTGTTAGCCGGCATCAGCGCGATTGTTTGCACCGAGAGGTAGCCGTATATCGACGGAATATCCCAAAGTAACCAATGCCCGTCTCGAGCGAGCTGCGCTACATCGACGAAAAAGCTGCGATGATAGGGCGCCCACGTATCCAACAATTGATCGCTTCGAGACGCGAACGCAGCGAGTACGAGGAACACCGCGAAGAAAGCGAAGCGTGGCGTCGGCCGCGAAGGGCGAACGGGCCGATCGTTGCTAAGCTCGATCACGACTAAGGCGAAGCTGGCGACGAAGGTTGCAACGGCAACGCTCGAGGCCGCGCCGTTGAGAAACCAATCGCTCAAGTCCGTGTATGTCAGTCCCGAAGCGAGCGCCCACGTCGCAATGCCGAGTATCGTCAAAGCGAGAAAAGCGCGCACGCTTGCCGGGCGACGCAGAGCGTAGATCGCGCAGCCTTGAAGCACGCCGATCACGATTACGAAGCGGCGATGCGTCTCGAACAGCAGTATACAAGCGACGATAACGTAGAGGGCGCCGAGTAGCCACGCAAAGACGGCACGCACAATTCGCGTAGCTCTCGCCGTGTCGATCGTTACACGGAAAGGGACGGAATCGGACCACCAGCCGAAACCCATTTCGATCGTGACGCGAGCCCGAAAGCAGCGCCACAACCAATCGAGTAAGCGCAAACGAACGATGAACGCCGAAACGAAAAAAACAGACATTCCCAGCACGAGAGCGAAAATCAGCCACGTCAGAACCGTATCCCACGTGCGCTGTCTTAGACCGCCGCCTTGCGTCACGAGTAGGACGATCAGGATCGTCCAGCCGGTCAGCTCGAAATACGTGCGCCCGGATTCACGCTTTTGCGTAATGTCGCGTGCCATTTTAGCGTGACTCGGAAACGTGCGTGGATTGGGTCGTTTGGAGCGGCGCCTCAGAAACGTAAGGCGCGGTGAAAATCAAGCGAAGATCGCGCGGCCGGTCACGAACATATCGAAACGGGTTTGGGTCGAGGTCTGCGCTCGGTGCATCGGTCACGAACGACAGACGCACCGGCAAGCGGGACCGCGGAACGGGAAAGCTAAGCTGCAGGGGTACGCCGGATACGGCCAGGCGCTGGCGATCCCTTGCCGAGCTCACGGTCAGAGAACCCGGCGCGGCGGCCGTAACGCTCGCGTTAAATACGAGCGGCAACGGTGGCATACACGGCGACGGCTCGAGCGTGAGTGACGCTACTCGGCTCACTAACCTTTGCCCGGTGGACGTCCGTTCGTCGGGCACATAACCATACGGACCTCGCTCATAGAATCCCGCGCCCCAAGAGATCGTCGGGAGCGAAGCTTCGAAGGCGGCTGCGACGGCGACCGAGCCGCAAGTTCGCCGAGCGTCGATCGCAAATCCATCTTGGAGCGAGGTCAGCCGTACGCGCAAGCCTCGCTGCGGCGTCTCGAGTGCCGCGCGTATAGTCGGGAAGACGCTGTAGCCGAACGTGTGATCCGTTAATATGGCCGGGCCTCTGTTGCCTGCATAGCGTGCGAGAGAAAGCATGATCCCCGATTGGTTCGAGGTGCCGAGTATCCAAACGCTCTTACCGCCATTCGCGAAGAGACGAGCGGCGGAAACAACTGCGAAGCGACGGCGCGAAAAATGATAGATCGCGTATTTCGCATCCGATACCTCCGAATGAATTCCGTTTGCAAACGGTTCGCTCGGAAACACCGCGAGCGTCAATTGCGGAGGTAATGTGTCGAAGAAGCCGGCCGATCCGGCGCGCTGAAGCAAATCGCGCGAAACGGCGAGTTGCGCCGTACGTTGCAACGTTACGGCTTCCGCTCGCGTGTTTCCGTAGCATAGTAGAAAGGCGCTGAGCGCACAAAGCGTTGGAGCCAGCCGGGCCAATTCGCCCGACCCTTGTCGGAGCCGGAATAGCGCAGACGTAACGAGTGTAGCGACGCCGAAATATTGCAGAAAGACGATATCGAACGACTGTCCCGGAGGCATACCACTTCGCCACACGTTCGACGGCCCGAGAACGACGGCCGGGAGAAGCCAGAAGCCCAGGCCGAAAACGAGTGCCGGCGCGATCGTAGGACCGCTCATCTTCAACGAGATTTTGCGCAGGGAAGCAACGGCGGCTACAGCCGACAAGACGCTCCACATCCATTGCCAGCCGTGAATCGTCGGTATCTCCGTGAACCGATCGTCGATCGAAATCTTTCCGTGCCAGAGTCCGGCCACGCCGCTTATCGGCAGATGCCCGAACGCGCGATAACTCGTCGGCAGCGGCGCGAAGAGTTGACTCACGACGTCGCTCGCGTACGACGAGCGGTCCCAAGGCAGATGCGGGGCACCGGACCATGCGCCGATACCGCCCGCAACGATCGTTGCGGCAAGAAGCCCGTATGCGGGTCCGCGTCGCTTAACGTCCAGCATTGCGAGTACCACAAGCAACGGAGACAACGCCCATGCGAGCGGGCCGGTAAGCATAGCGGCGATTACCGCCGCATACGTGCAAACGAGCCACACCACGCGGCCCGACTTACAGTAGCTCAACCACATCGCATACCCGAGCATAACCCACGCGGCAAGCCACGGAGTAACGAATGAAGTCCCCACGACCGGATCGTGCGGATAGCGGAGCTGCCATATCGTCAGAGTGGCGACTGCTGCGAAAATGGCCGCGCACGTCGATTCGAAAAGGCGTCGCGCGATGATTCCGAACGCTGCGAAGGTAAGCAAGATGAAAACCAGCTGCACTGCCTTAACCGTTTGCGGCGCCGGGTCGGCGAGCCAAATAGCGAGCGGGACCGGCCCTAAGGGGAACCAGCCCGGGATTAGCGTGCGGAAATGTTGCGCCACTTCGGCGTACACTAGCGATGTACGCACCCCATCGAAAGCTGCAATTGCGCTCGTATGCTGCAGGTAACCATCGGCGTCGGCAAGGCTAAACTCAAGCGTCGGCCAGAAACGTACCGCTGCAAGAACGACGACGACCATCACACATGCGGCATCTGCTAACGAAGAACGCGAAACGGTCAAGCGAATCCGATCAGAAGATTTGGACTTTCGCGATAGAAGCGAATCGTCCGTCGAATAGCTTCGTCGAGCGAGACCGAACGGTCGACGCCGAGCTCTTTCTTAACACGCCCGATGTCGGGCACGTAACGCGTCTCGGCCGATTCTCGCGTGTGCTCGCCCAACTCTACCTCCGCTCGCTGCGGCATTAAGCCGGCAATGCGTCGCGCTAATTCTCCGATCGTTACCGCCTCATCGGAGCCGATGTTATACGCGCGACCGGCCGGACCGCGGTTGAAGACGGCCAGACACCACGCGATCATATCGGTTGGGTAGAGATACGTCCGAACTGCCGATCCCCCGCTTTTAACACGTATGGGCCCGCCCGCGAGCGCGTCACCTATAAAATTTCCAGCCGCGAAGTGCGCCCGGAGTGGCAAACCGGGTCCGAGAAAAGCGAACAGCCGTGCGATTTTCGGCGCCGCCGGCGACTCATTTGCGACGATCGCGAAACACAGTTCCGCGAGTCTTTTGCTCTCGTGGTAAGCCAACCGTGGGTCCAAATGATTTAATTCGCCACAAAAATCCTCGGCTACCGCAGGCATGCCTGCCGGCTGACGACCGTACACGGCGCCCGAACTGATAAAGAGCACGGGAATCGCTCCGCTCGGTGCAACGACGTCTCGAATTATTGCTCGCGTTCCATCAACGACCGTGCGAATCGTTTCGCTCGGTGCGATCGCCGCTCCCGAAGAAGCCGCCGCATGAATGACTCCGTCATACGTTCCGTCGACAACGGGCGAGCAAACATCCCCGCACAAAAACCGGATACCGTCGGCCGCGGCGATGTCGGGATTGGCACCGCAAAAGAGATCCGGGTCCCGCGTTAGCACCTCGAGGCGTATGCGCGTGCCGAGAGTAGCATTGGCATGTGCGAGCGCCCGCAGCAACCACGTACCGACGAAGCCCGTACCTCCCGTCACGTACAACCGCGATCCCGCAAACCGTTTAAGGTCGTCCTCCGACGCAACGACAATCTCGTTTAGGTCTCGCTCGAACGCCACTGCCCGCATGTTCTGTCGCGCGAACTCTTCAGTCCTGCGCACGCCCCCTTACAAACGAATGTCGCCTTCCAGTTCCATTAAAGGCAAAGCTTTCGGTGCTTCGACGGGACCAAAATTGATACGTTCTTTCTCAATAACATACGGGCGCCTTTGTACGTACGTATAGGTCGCCCCGACGTATTCTCCGATTATGCCGAGTGAAGCGAGTTGGACGGAGGCGAAAAAATACATACCGATGATTACCGGCGCGACGCCGACGGAAAAGCTGTCCCAAAAGACGATCTTGTAGACGAAATAAATACCGCCGACTAAGATGCACGTGATCGCACTGAGGAATCCGGTGAACGTAACGACGCGCAAAGGAACTTTAGAAAGTTGCGTGATGCCAAGCATAGCTAAGTCGTAAAGAGAATAGAGATTATGCTTCGATTTCCCCCGTTTGCGTAACGGTTGATCGTAGGGAATCTCGCAGAACGGCAAGCCGATTTCGGCGATCATTCCGCGAAAGTACGGATATGGGTCGTTCATCGCTTTTACAGCTTCGACTACCCGCCGGTCGTAGAGGCCGAAACCCGCAAAATTTTCGAAGGTCTTGATCGAAGAGAGACGTTCGACCGTACGATAATAGCGTTGCCGGATCCAGAATACGAGAGGGTTCTCTTGGCTACTCCGCTTAACGCACAGCACCATCGCGTAGCCCTGTTCCCATTTCGCAATGATTTGCGGAATCAGCTCCGGCGGGTCTTGCAGGTCGGCGACGATGCCGATGATTGCGTCGCCCATCGCTTGATTTAAAGCGTGCATCGACGAACGGACTGGTCCGAAATTCCGGGCATTCACGATCACCTTTACACGCGGATCTCCAACCGCGATTCGCTTCAGTTCCTCAACGGTGCCATCGGAGGAGGAGTTGTCGATGAAGATATGTTCGTACTCATAACGTGCCACTTGAGCCATGGCCGTTCGAACGCGCTCGTAAAGTTCGCGAACGTTGCTTTCTTCATTAAAGCAACCGGTTAGAACGCTAATCGTTTTCATCTAAACGTTAAGTTCCCTAGCCCTAACCCGATCCGGCGGAACGGCATAAACGACACTCTGCCAACCATCTCCCTCATAGGTTCGAAGGTACATAGAATATTCCGGCAGCAGGTCGTGAACGAGAAGCGGCAAGCGCCACAGGTCGTTCTGATAATGCTCGAGGCAGATCGCCAATATCGGTGCGCAATCGCGAATTATACCGCGCGCGCCGAGCAGTGCTTCAAACTCGGCTCCCTCGATGTCCATTTTAAGGTACGTTGGTCGAGAATCGCTGCAAATCTCGTCGAGCGTTCTCACTTCTACGACCACCTCGCCACGCTCCGACACGTGAGAATCTACGCCGCATGTGGCGTCGAAACGGACTGCACCGGCCTCCGCACCAACAGCACAACGATGTAGGGTAACTTTGTCTCGCATTGTCGCAGGGAGTGTCGATACGTAGATTTGAAGTTGGTCGAACGTCTGTGGCGACGGTTCGATCGCGTCAAAGTGACGGAATCGGTCGGCACGGCGATTTAAGAAGCTGCGTAGAGTGTCTCCATCGTAGGCGCCGCAGTCGACGATTGCTTCATCATCGCGAAGATCGAAAATATCGTCCGCGAAGTAAGACTCTTCGCGCGGCTGGAGGGGGAGTGCTCCGACGTCGCCGTGCGTGCGCCAACGAACGTGCGCGAGATACTCCGCGCCAGACTGCTCGTC
>CAXTIY010000035.1:9724-15357 GCA_964244215.1 uncultured bacterium | reverse complement strand
AGCGGTCCCTACGGAAGCAACCTCATCAACGATTCCGAGTTCGAGTCGCGCGGCTGGGGTCGCTGCGATACCGCCCACGCTTCGCCCCTGGGATCGATCGGCGCGGCTCTCGGGCGCCCGGTAAGATTCGCAGGGCGTGCCGGCTCGACGACCTCGCGTTCGGGAGAGCAATCCGCTTATGCGGGCGTTTGTCAGCTCGTGAACGTGCCCTCGAAGGGCGTACTTTCCGCGTACCTCTACCAGTTGTCGAACGAGCCGGACACGCGCTTCGCGGGAGAAGACGTGCTCTTACTCGATCGCAACGGAACGATCGCGGCGACGCTCGCGCGCAGTGTAACGAATCGCCGCGGTTGGACGCCGCACCATTGGAACGTCGCAGCGTTTGCGGGTAGGCAACTCTACGTCTATTTCGGCGTACATGGCGACGGCTACGGGCGCGCCTATACGATGCAGGACGCAAGTGACGTCACTTTGATCGGCGCGCCGGTCGTTCCGCCGAAGCCGGCGCCAACTGCGGTGCCAACTTCCGCGCCGACCGCGGCCCCGCGTCCGACGCCCGTGCCCGTTCCGACTCCCACGATGGACCCGACGCCGACGCCGACGCCGATTCCCACGGTAACGCCGATGCCGACGGCCATTCCCACGGCGAATCCGGTCTCCGCATGCAACGCTGCTCCCGACGCCGGTCCCGAGGTCGATGGCGGCGGTTATCTCGCCACGGGCGTTGCCGCCGCGTTCGATTTTCCGGTGCAGCATGGATGCAACGGGGCGGGCCAGACGGTCGCGGTCGAAATCAGTTCGCCCGTTGTGCAAAGCGATATCGATGCGTATACGCGGGCCGCGGGAATCACGCCAACCGGAACCGTCACGAACGTCCCGATCGACGGTGGCGGTACGTATAACGCGGCGAGCGACGATACGATCGAAGCGACGCTCGACGTCCAAACGATCGTGGGCCTCGCCCCGGGCGCGAACGTTCGCGTCTACGAATTTCCCGATCTTTCCGATTCATCGATCGAAGACGCTTATAATCAAACCGTTACCGACGACGTCGTAAGCGCGGTTAATTCATCGTTCGGCGGATGCGAGAGCGAAGATCCGAACTTTAGCGCTACGACCAATGCCATCGCCGAGCAAGGCGCGGCGAAAGGCATAACGTTCGTCGCCTCGAGCGGCGATTCGGGAAGCGATGAATGCTTCACGAATAACAATCCGCCGGGGCCGGCCGCACCCGCCGGTGATCCGTACTTCGTAGCCGTCGGGGGCGTCAACTTCACGGAAAACGAGGCCGGCACGCTGACGTCGCTAACGGCAACGGGAGATATCTACGGCACGGGCTTTCTTTCGGGCGGTGGCGTCTCGACGCTCTATCCGCTGCCGGCGTACCAAGCTGGGATCGCCAATATGATTACCTCGGGGCGCAATAGCCCGGACGTCTCGTTGCCGGGTGTCGACGTCTCGATCTATCTCGGCGGCGGAACGCTCGACGCCGACGGAACGTCATGGTCCTCGCCCGCGTTCGTCGCACTTCTGGCAGAAGCGAGCCAAATGCATCAGGGAGCGGGCTTCGGCTACGTGAATCCGGCGATTTACGCGATGTTTACGGCGTTCGGCTATGCCGGGTTTAGCGACGTGACCGTCGGCGGCAACGGAACCTACGTCGCGCAACTCGGGTACGATCGAGTAACCGGCATCGGCGCACCGAAAGGCTACGCGTTTGCGATGGCGCTTTAGCGCCTAGTCTCCCGCGGCGGCGCTGAGCTGTTTGCGATACGCCGCTATTTCGACATCGCCGTCGAGTTCGTTCAGCTTCGTTTTGAGCTGCTGTTCGAGCTCGGCATCTTCCCACATCCCGCGTCGCCGCGTATCGAGCAGCGTCTCTCCGAGTTCGCGCGTTTTATGAGGGTTGGCATCTGCGATCCGCTGCCAATCCTCGAGCGTAACTTCGACGGTTCGCTTCCAAAGTTCGGGCGTAATGGTATTTCCGAGTGCGGCTTCCGTGGAGCGCATCGCCTTGAAGATGTCACCGAATTCCATGACGCCGCTGTACCCGTGCTCCAGCATCCGATCGCGCCACGCTTTGGAGTGAAACCGCGTGAGTACGCCGTTCACGACGACGTTGCGGAAGTTGCGCACGCGCGGCTCGCGCTTCGTTAAATCGCTGACCACGATCATCGTGTCTTCGGCGCCGAGCGAACGTTTCGCCGCGCCGAACGCCGACGTGAACGATGCGAACATATCTTCTTTAACGGGGCCGCCGCTCGCCATCTGGATAAGCGGCTGCTGGATAACTTCGACCTTCTCGACGAGATAACGTTGCACGCCCGGAGCCGGCCGAATACGGATTTGCGCGAATTCCGGAATATACGCGTTCGAATTGTCGCTGATCCAAGCCGCGCCGATGTCGTTGAAATCGTTGAAGCGGCCGGTATCGAGCATCATGCCGACTTGACCCATGAACGCGTCCTCGCCCATGCCGAAACAGCGCGCCCGCGCGAGTTGGGGATCGATGCCTTGCGCGATCAACTCGTCGCTGTGCTTCTTAACGTAGTTCCATTCGATCGGTTCGTCCGCGGTCGCGGCGAGTTGGGCGGCTTCATGGATCAGGCGCACCGCCCCCGGGAACGTATTTTTGAAAACGGTCGAGGTGTTGGCGAGAATGTCGATACGTGGCCGGCCGAGTTCGTCGAGCGAGATCAACTCGGCGCGCTCGGAACGGTTGAAGCGATCTTTCGCGACGCGCGCGCCCATTAAGTCGAGGGCTTGCGCGATGCCCACGCCCTCGCTCTCCAAGACCTCCGAGCCCCAGAGCACGACGCCGACCGCCGCCGGATAATGGCCGCGTTCGGCAACCGCCGCCTCGAGAATCTGCACGACGGTGCGCTTGCCTTTACGCTGCGCGGCTTCGCGCGGCAGCATGCGCACGTCGGTCGAGGCCATGTTGCGACCGGTCGGCAAGACGTTCCAATCGCCGACGATTTCGCCGCCGAGCGACGGCTCGAGATAGGTGCCCGCGAGAACCCCGAGCAGGCCCGCGCGTTCCGCATCGCCGACGCGGCCGAGTTCGTGGAATAAGACGCGGGCGCGGTCGACGTACGCTCCGAGCTGTTCGATTTCATAGGGGCTCTTGCCCAGCGCCTGGCCCGCGATCGGGCGCGCTCGCAAGATACCGAGCATCGCCTGTTGACGCAACCGCGCGCGGCCATCGACGCCGCCGCCACCGGGCCGTAACACTTCTGAAGAAAGCAACGCGCGACCGGCTTCGCGCAGTGCATCCAGAATGTCGTGATTGTAGGTGCCGGACGTGCGAGCGTTCGGCTCGCGGGTGAGCTTGTCGTAATCGAAGGCGTAGCAGTTCGCGAGCAGACGATACAGATCGACGTCCGCGTATTCGAGACACGCATGGAACGTATCGAGGCGGTCTTGCTCGCTAAGATTGCGACCGAAGACATGCTGACCCGTCGGTGCGAATTCGCCTTCGAGCGACACGAGCTCGTCGTGGACTTTCGCGACGTACTCGCGCGAAGCGCCGCCGGGAGCTTCGATCCGCAGGCCCGTGCGGTTGACGATCTCCGCGATCTCTTCTTGTAGGTCGGTGCGCTTCTCGAGATTGTCCGACTGCGTATTGTAGTATTCGTGCACGAGCCGGTGCAAATTGCGAAGATCCTCACTTCCCTCGACCACGCGTAGCGGCGGGCAGAGATGCGAGAGGATCGTGGCGTAAGAGCGGCGTCGCGCGATCGAAGCTTCGACGGGATCGAGGATGTTGAAGATGTACGCGTGAGGGCAGCCGTCGACGAGGAATTCGGGATAGTCGCCGCTCGCGGGGCACCATTCTTTGCCGCGACTCCATTCGACCAGGCCGTGCGTGCCGACGTGCACCATCGCGTCGGCATTGAAACGCCGTGTCGCATATCGATATGAAGCGAGCAGCCACGGGGACGGCGGCGCCTGCTTATCGTGAATGACGCTGAGGTCTTCCATGCCCTGCATGTCTTGCAAGAGCACGAGCACGTTGCCGTAACGCAATCCCTTAATCGGGATCGTCGACTGCGGCTGGCCCCAGACGTCGTAGAAGAGCGCCTCGAACTTCGCAGGCAGCGCGTGCGCCCACTCGCGGATTTCGCCCGCGGAAACGGCTCCGACGTTAAGATAACCCGCGTACATGTCGCGCAACTTTTGCGAAACTTCGCCATCGGTCGCATCGACTTCGCCCACGTTGTAACCGGCGTCGCGCAACGCGAGCAGCATCGAACGTAAGGAACCCGCGACGTCTAAGAAATACGCGACGCCGACGTTGCCGGGACCCGGCGGAAAATTATAGACGAAGCAAGCGATTTTCTTTTCGGAGTTCTTGAGGTGGCGCAGGCGTAGCCAACGCGTCGTAACGTCGCCGAGCAATGCGACGCGATCGGGGATCGGCTCGAGGGCGCTAATCTCTTCGCCCGCTTCGCGCGAACAAATCGGCGGCATCGGCTGGATGCCTTCGGTTTCCGGCGTGACGACGTTGCCGATATACTCGAGTGAGGCGACGCCGAACTTCGAGACGGCGAGCTCGGCGCGCGACATCGCCGCGTTGACGGGCGACGTATAGACGCGCGGGTTTCCGAGATCGCGGATGAGCTCGATCGAGGCTTCGGGTGCTCCGGCGAACATCGAGCCCGCAAGGTACAACGGAACGTTGTGGTACACGGCGCCGACGAGCGGCTCGTTCTTTTTCGTAAGCAGATGGCCGCGCGAGACGATGTGCGCGTTGAAGACCGCCGTCATCGAACAGATGACGCCGACGCCACGCCCTTCCCATTCGGCGATCGCCGCATCGAGAACCGGGTGATTCCAGTCGACGAGAAATAAGTCGTGCGTGATGAAGCCGATCCGGTCCCACGCTTTTTTACCGTACGTGCTCGCGAACCAGGGTTCGTACCAAGCGAGATAGGCTTCCGATGTCGGGAACAGTCCGGCGTGCGCCGGATGATAGATGCCTTCGTTCTCGACTTTTTCCGGTAACTCGACGTCGCCCGCGTAGGCGCCGTTCATGAAGTGCTTCATTAAATATAAGAACATGTTCGCGACGTTCTTAACCGACCGGTTATTCCAATAGCCGATCATAACGAGCGACTTGAAAACGGGTTTCTTCATTAACTTGGCCATGAGCGGTGCCGCGCCGACCATCTTCTGCATGCCGAGGAAGCCTTCGCGCGCTTCCCAGAAAGCGTCGATCGTTTCGTCGTTACGTTTCGCGCTGAAGCGTTTGAGGGCCATCGACATTTCGCGCATCGGATTGGACTTGTTCATATCGAACTCGAAGCCGAGCGACTTGAACATGAGCCCTTGCAGGCGTGGATCCGGAATGTCGTACCACAGGAACTTGATATGGGCGAGCTCGCCCGCAGCGTCCATTTCGACTAGGAGCGCCGCGAGCCGCTCGACGACTTCCACGCTCATCGACTGCCAGCCGACGAGAATGTCGGCCTCACGAATCGCTCGCCGCAGTTCGCCGATGGCCGCCGGATCGTTGAATTCGGACGCGCCGAAGTGTCGCAGAGACCAATCCTGGCCCGTGATGACGCGCAGCTCCTTGAAAGCGAGGCGCATGGCGTTGGCCCGTTCGTCCGGCGCCCAAGAAGAATACC
>CAXTIY010000035.1:0-9624 GCA_964244215.1 uncultured bacterium | reverse complement strand
TTGAAAGCGAGGCGCATGGCGTTGGCCCGTTCGTCCGGCGCCCAAGAAGAATACCCGACGACCTTCATGGAGCGAAGCCTAGCCGCCCTTCCGTGAAGAGGCCGTGACGGCTATCACGCCCACGCGCGATAGTTGCGAGTACTGCCACCCGGCCCACCGGGCGACCGATCTCGGAACCGCCATGGCCGAAGCTCGAGCCCTCCGGCCCGAATGAGCGCCGCCATGCACGTTCGTGGCATCGAAACGAAGGGGCACTCGCGCGGCACGAATCGCGTTATACGTTCAGGTTCGATGCGTTCGACTTCTAAGGAAGCTGCATTTCGAGCACGATGGTGTAGTTAAAGAATACGCCGGCGTTCGTTGCGAATAGCGAGACTCAATACGTCTAAACCGGCGTAGGAGCGAACCGTCTCGTATCGATCGGCCGGAAAGGAGCGTATGAAAGCGGCATTTACAGCGATTCTGCTTACGGCTTTAGGCCTCGCGTGTTGCGCCGTTCCCGCCGGTGCGAGCTTGCCGCGGCCCGCGCACGTAATCGTCTTAATCGAAGAGAATAAGACGCTCGCTCAGATCGACGGAGCGGGTTCCGCGCCGTTTATCAACGCTTTGGTTCGCCGCGGCGCCTTGTTCACCAATGCTCACGGCGTCACGCATCCGAGTCTTCCGAATTACATCGCGCTTTTCTCGGGCCTCACGAGCGACAACGGCGATGGATGCCCCGCGACCGGCTTCTCACCCGAGGCCCCGAATCTCGCAAGCGAACTTATCGCCGCACACCTCACGTTCGGCGGATACGCCGAAGCGCTACCGGGCACGGGGTCGACCGTCTGCGCCGCCGGGACGTATGCGCGTAAGCACGCGCCGTGGGTAGCGTTTACGAATCTCCCCGCATCGACCGGTCGTCCGTTTCGTGTCTTACCAGCTTATTCTCATCTTCCGACCGTCTCGTTTATCGTACCCGACGTCGACGACGATATGCACGACGGCACGATCGCCCAGGGCGATACGTGGCTCAAACACCACGTCGAGGGGTTGGTCGGCTGGGCGGCAGCGCACGACACACTTTTGATCCTTACCTGGGATGAAGGCTACGATCGTGATAATACGATTCCGACGATTCTACTCGGACCGATGGTACGGCCGGGGCGTTACGGGAAGCGGATCGATCACTACAACGTGTTACGGACGATTGAAGACATGTACGGTTTGGCGCCGACCGGGGCCGCCGCTCGGGTCGCGCCTCTCGATTGTTGGCGCTGACGATGTCGGCTCTGCGCTCGGTCATCGATATAAGCGGGCTCGAAGCAGACATGCCGCGCTTACGGCAAGCGTTCCTAACTTCCACCCCGTTTCGCCATGTCGTAATCGAAAATTTTCTCGATCCCGCCTTCGCGCAACGTCTTCATGCGGAATACCCGAGCCTCGACGTCATGCAGCGTTCGGTCGCGCGTTTATTGCGAGCGCGCTCGTACGATGGTGAAGTCGCGCGCTTCGGACCGCCGTTCTCCGACTATTTCGCAGCGATCGAATCCGATCCGTTCCGCTCGTGGTTGCGCGATCTTACGGCAATCGACGATCTCGAAATGGATCCGAAGCTCGTCGGCGGTGGACTGCACCAGGGCGCGCGCGGCAGTAGCTTGCACGTGCACGCCGATCACAACACGCATCCGCAAGATCCGTCGCGCTATCGCCGCGTCAACGTGCTCTATTACGTGAACGCGGATTGGCAGCCGGGCTACGGCGGAGATCTGGAACTGTACGATACGAGCGGAACGCGCGTGGTCGATAAGGTCGCGCCCGCTTTCAACCGCTGCGTGATTATGGACGTTCACGATAGCGCGTTTCACGGCTACCAGCCGCTGCGCATTCCCTCGAACGTCACGCGCAAGATGCTCGCCTCGTATTTTTATTCGTCGGTTCCCTCGGAGATGCAGGCCGTCGCGAGCCATCCGACACTGTATGGGACGCCCGAGCATTCGCATTCCGAGAGGCTCACCGCACGCGTGCGGCGCTGGGTGCTGCACCGCCTCTCGGACGCCGGTGGTTTGCGGCCGCGTTCGCGCCGTTAACGATCGCCCGAGGTTACGGCGAGACGTCGTGAAGCGCTTGATCGAAACGCGTTAAAATCGAATAGCGGTGCAACTCGAGCAACGATGTGGAATCGCCCGCGTTTCCGTAGTCCTCGCTAAAGGCTAGCGTATAACCGCACTTGGCCGCCAGGCGAGCGACGCGTTCGTCGTAGACGTCGTACGGATAGACGAGCGCGTACACCGGCTTTCCCAGGCGATGTTCGAGTGAAAATTTCGAGAGTCGCAGTTCGTGCTCGACGTCCGAGTCCGAGAGCTTCGTAAGATCGGGCGGATGGTTCGCCGTGAGACTTTGCACGTCGATGAGTCCGCTCGCGGCCATCTCGCGCAATTGCGCCCACGTATTATGGCGTTTGCTCGTGGTGCGCCCGACGAAGTTCGTATGTACGAAGAGCGTCGCCGCGAAGCGATGCGCGCGCAACAACGGATACGCGTTACGATAGAGACCTTCGCCGTTGTCGTCGAAGGTCAATACGAGCGAGCGTTTCGGAATCGGGCGGCCGGAGACGAGATGGTCGCGTAGCGCCGCAAGCGAGATCACGTGATAGCCGCCACGCGCGATCTCGTCGAGTTGCGTCGCGAGGGTGGCGCCGGTCGTATCGAACCACACCTCCTTAGCCCGTAACACGTCGTGCCATACGAGCACCGCAACGAACGGCAGGCGGCCTTGCGGTGCAACCGCCGGCAGCGACGTCGCCGCGAACGTCGAGCGATAGCAACACAGCACGCCGAGACACGCGACGAGCACCCGGAGCGGGGAGGGCATCATCGCGAAGGGTTTGCGCCGATCGATACAGAGAATCCCCGCTCGGATGCCTGTCGCCGCGCGCCATCGAATCTCGTCTCTACTCGGTGCGCTCGTCATCATCGCCGCGATCGCCGCGATCGCCGGTTTCTCGCTGCGCGCGCCGCTCGAGAAGCGATACGCATTGCACACGTTGCGCGCGGCGACGGGCTTGAACGTGGAAGCGGGAAGCATCGATCGTGCGGGCAACGTATACGTCGTGCGCGATCTCGTCGCATGGACGCACGGCGGAGCGTATCTCGCGAGTGCCCCGCTCGCGCGCATCGAACTCGGGGCCGGCTCCGTCGGAGTCGAGCTCGCGCACCCACACTTCGTCGTCGCACCGGCGCGCGTGCGCGGCGAGGAGCGTGCCGTACTCCGTTCGGGCACCCTACGCTTCGCGGATGGTACGCTCGCCGTTATCGGCGGCGATATTCCGGCACCGGTCTTCGCATTCGATCGCTTCTCCGGCAACATGACGGACGTCGCGCGTCGTTCGTACGAAGCGCACATCGAATTGCTCGCGGCGGGAGGCCGTTTTCCGATCGACGTGCGTTCATCGCAACGTGCCGACGGCACGTTCGCGGGTACGTGGCACGCCGCGCAATTGCCGCTCGCGTCGCTCGGCGCGTTGTTCTCACCTGCGGCATCGCTGCATCCCACGGGCGGCTGGTTACGCGATATCGACGTCGCGACGGGGACGGCGCTCCATGCGAATGCGCGCTTGGACGATGCGGCACTTACGTTCGGAGAGCATACGCTTTCTTCGCTACACGGAAGCCTCGTGGTCGATCGCCGTGGCATCGGTACGCGAGATATCGCGGGCAGGCTCGACGATTCGTCTCTGTCGGTTGCGGGTGAAGTTCACGATCTTCCACGCGATGCGTCGTGGTTGCGCGATGGTTCGCGCGATCTTGCGGGACTCGGGCGATTGCTCGCTGCGATTGCGAATACGCCGCAGTTGCGCTCGGTGCGTTTGGAAGCGACGGCTCCCGGGCTCGCGTTCGCGCAGTATGCGTTTACCACGGTGCGGGGACCGCTTGCGATTAGCGTCATGGCGATCGATCCGAGCGAACCGACGTTACGCTTCGATACCGAGCTTGCCGAAGATCACGTTATCTCCGGTGGAGAGCGCACGTCCGCGCTCGGATTACGGACGGGCGCGATCGCGGGCGTGAACGGCGACTACTTCGATATCGGCCGAACCTATCAGCCGCAGGGTATGGTGCTGCGCGACGGCGTGCTCGAACGCGGTCCGACCGATCGTGCGGCGCTCGTCATCGACCGCGCGAAGCGCGTGACGTTTGCCGAATTTCATTTAAGCGGCGAAGTAAGAACGCCGCACGGCACGATGCGGATTACCGAACTCAACGATTCGCCGCCGGGGCTCGCTTCCGTCATCACTCCCGCGTTCGGAAAGACGCTGCGTCCGGCACCCGGCTGCACGTTCGTCGCGCTCGAACCAATCGGCACGAGCTCTCGCCGTTACCGCGTTACGGACGTAACTCCGATGACGCAACCGCTCGAAGTGCGCTTCGGTATCGCGATCGGTCCGCTCGTGCGTACACGCTTACCGGCGCGCGGGGATGTCGTCGAGCTACGGTACGAACTCGAACCGCACGTTACGAGTGCGATTGCGGGCATCGGCGGCGGCCCGATTCTCATGCGCGGCGGACGCTGGTACGAGGATCCGCACGCGCCCGCGCCGGACGAACGCAACGTGCGCTGGCCCGTCATCGCGCTCGCGACACAGTCGGACGGTCGGCTATTGATGGTGGCGCTCGACGGCCGCCATCCCGAACGGTCGATCGGTGCGACGCGACCAGAATTCGCCGTCGTGTTACAGCGTTTGGGTGCCGTCGACGCGATGGCGCTCGATAGCGGCGGCTCCGTGACGCTCGTCGATCGCGCCGTCGGCGATGCGAACGTCAGCGTGCGCAACGTGCCGTCGGATTTTAGCGCGGAGCGCTGGATCTCCGATGGTCTCTTCCTCTATAGCAGCGCGGCGCCGCCGACGATCGTTCCGCCGACCGGCGAGCCGACGCCCGTGCCCGAAGCGCGGCCGACACCGTGATCGCGCCCGTCGTGCCGGAGACGCTCGCCCTGCCCGCGCCGTTTCCCCCGGTCGTCTCGCAAGCGATGACGCAGAACGCGATCGCGCCCGGCATCGGCCGAGCGACGTACGATCTCGTTACCGCTGCGGGACCGCTCGTGGTGCAAGTCGTCGCGATCGATCCGCAAAATCCGGCGGTGCGGCTGGGCAGCGTCGTCGCGGGCGATCGGCTCGTTTCACGCGGCGAAACGGTATCGTCGATGGCGCGGCGCACGGGTGCCGTCGCCGGAATCAACGCCGATTATTTCGACATCGGGCAAACGAATCAACCGCTCGGCGTCGTCGTGCGCGACGGCAGGCTCCTGCGCTCGCCTTCCAAGCGCATCGCCCTCGACGTGCGCCGCGATCGTAGCGTCCGCTTCGAAAATTTCTCGTTCGCCGGCAGCGCGAGCTACGGCCGGGCGACGGTGCCGCTCGCGAGTATCAACGAATGGCCGCCGCAAGGCGGTGCGGGGCTCATCACGGGCGATTTCGGTCCGCTCGGTCCGGCGCCGGGCGTCGTCGTTGCGGATCTCGATTTCGTCTCGGCGCTGCAAGACGGAGCGCCGAGCGGCGTCTATCGCGTAACGGCCACGAACGATGCCGTCGCGCACGTCGCAAGCGGCGTGGCGCTGGCTCTGGGGCCCGCAGCCCAGGCGTTCGCCGCGGCGCCGCTTCCGGGCGACGTCGTTACGATACGTGCGGCCCTATCGCCCGGACAAACGGATCTCCGGGCGGCGGTCGGCGGTGGCCCGTTGCTCGTGCGAAACGGCGTCGTCGCCGTCGATCCAAACGCTCCGGCGCCCGAGGAACGCGACGTACGCTTCCCGGTCTCGGGTGCGGCGCTGACGTCCGCGGGAACGCTCTTGCTCGTCAGCGTCGATGGCCGGCAGCGCTCGGTTTCGATCGGCGTAACGCGGCCGGAGTTCGGCGCGCTCATGCTCGGGCTCGGAGCGACGGACGGCATGGCGTTCGATTCCGGTGGCTCGGCAACGCTCGTCGCGCGGGAGCTCGGCGATACGTCGCCGAGCGTTTCGAACGTTCCGAGCGACGGCGAGGAACGGCCCGTCGCGGACGGCCTATTCGCATACAGCGACGCGCCGATCGGGCCGCCCGCGGGGCTCGCGGTTCGGCCCGCGCCAATCGTCTCGCTCGCGGGCGTGGACGTGCCGGTGCGGCTCGCGCTCGTGGATGCAGCGGGCCACGCGCTCGGCGCGGCGCATCTCGCGGGCGGCGACGTCGTGCACGGTGTGGCCCGTTCGACCGTCGTCACCGTCGGCGCGAACGGCTTCTACGCCAGGGTGCCCGTTCGCGTCGTTCCGGGCCTCGCTCGCCTCGACGTCTCGGCAGATGCGCGCGTCGTGCAGGCCGGTGCTCCCGTGATGCTGCAAGCGATCGGTCGCGATCGAAGCGGCGTCGCGGTCGAACTCGGCGATCGCGTTCGGTGGTCCGCCGACCGCGGTTCGTTCACCGCTCCCGGGCTTTACCGCGCGGGCACGCGCGATGCGCGCATCGTCGCACGCGCCGGCGGCGCGAGCGCGACCTACGTGCTGCACGTCGGAAGTCACTCGCTTGCGGTCGCCGCGTTCGATGCGGCGCACGCCGCCGCTTGGACGTTTGCGGGCGCGCCGCGCGGCTCTGCGGAATCTCTCGGGATCGACGCCGCGCATGCGACGCTTTCGCTCGCGTACGATTTCACCGCGGGCGCACGTGCGGCGTATGCGAATACGTCGCTCGCGTTACCGGGCGAACCGCTAACGTTTAGCGCGCAAGTGCAGGGCGATGCGAGCGGCGTCGCGGTACGTGCGGCGTTCGTGAACGCGTTCGGCGAACGCCGCGCGTTGACGCTCGCGAAGACCGTCGACTGGAACGGCTGGCAAACCCGCACGATCCCGTTGCCGGACGATCTCAATCCGCCGGTTCGGCTCGTCGCACTGTATGCCGTTCCGTCGCTCGGCGCGGCGCCCGTTCGTTCGGCCGGAACGCTACGCTTCCGTAATCTCGAACTCGTATTAGCAGGTTCGTTATAGTGACTGCGCGGTCGCTATTCCTTATTATCGCAATTGCGATGGTGGCGCTTTGCGTCCGGACGAGCGGCGCGCGCGCCGCGGCGCCTTGGCGTGGTGTGACCGTGTTGATGTATCACCGTGTCGATGCCGACGTTCCGCGCGACGCGGTCGGCCGCGATCTCACGGTCGAGCCCGGTTCGTTCGAAGCGCAACTGCGGTATCTGCGCGACCATCACATCGCCACGCTAACGGCGGCGCAACTCACGGCCGCACTCGAGCACGGTAAGCGACCGCAGAGCGCCGTCGTCTTGACCTTCGATGACGGATATGCCGACGGCGCGACGTTCGCGCTGCCGCTCCTGGTAAAGTACGGTGCGCGCGGAACGTTCTACGTGTCGAGCGGTTTCGTCGGTACGCCGCGACATCTCACGTGGTCGCAAATGCGCGCGATGCGTTCGGCCGGCATGGAAGTCGCGTGCCACGGCACGCTGCATCTCGATCTTTCGACGCTGGATCGCGCGGGCCAAATGCGCGAAGCGGGCGGGTGCATGAAGCGCTTCGCGCACTATCTCGGCGGCGCGCCGCCCGTGACGTATGCGTATCCGGCAGGCGCCTACGACGCGACGACGTTCGCGGTGATGCGCGAACTCGGCATCCGCGCCGCGTTTACGGAACATCCCGGAAACGTGACGGGCCTCACGCAGCCCCTCTCACTTCCGCGTTATCGCGTGCGGCACGACGACGGCGTCGCGCGCTTTGCCGTCCTCGCGACGCCATAAAAAAAGACGAACCACGTTTCCGCGGCTCGCCTTGGGACGTTCGTAGCGTCGGCGTTAGGCTTTCTTCGCAACCTTGCGACGGGTCGTTTTCGCGACGGCCTTCTTGCGGCCGGAGGTTTTACGAACCGTTTTCTTGGCGGTCGCTTTCTTCGCAGTCGACTTTTTAGCGGTCGACTTCTTACGCGTGGTCTTCTTTGCAGTCGACTTTTTACGCGTGGTTTTCTTGGCGGTTGCCTTCTTCGCGGTCGATTTTTTCGCGGTCGTCTTCTTGCGAGCGGTCTTCTTCGCGGCCGTCTTTTTACGCGGAGCCTTCTTAGCGGTGGTTTTCTTGACTGCCATAATTTTGGTAGTCACCTTTCTGCGAGCCGTCCGTCGTAAGACGGTCGGATCGACATCGCCTGAGGTAGTTACTAATGTTATACCGCGTTCACAGGATTTTTGCAACAACTGACGAGAGCGGGAAGTATCGACCGCGAGATAGTGATGCGAGTTCGCGCATCAACGGGTGGGCTTCGTACTCGTCGAGATTGATGCACGTGAGGTTTACGCGGCCCGCTAATTGTGCCGCAATGTGACGGCACTGTTCGCAACTTAGCTCCGCGAGTTCGCGCGCGCTCTCCGTGTCGACTACGGCTGCGAGCAACGCTTCTCCACCGAGCGGAACGTTCGCGCGGCCGTCGCTGAACACGGCGACGTCTATTTCTGCGCCCGGATTCGCGCGGCGGAAACGCTCTGCAATCGTACGCGCGAGTTCGAAAGCTTCCGGCAGCGGCGTTAGCGCGCGTGCCGCGCCGAGGCCGAGTTCGTCGAGTCGCGCGGCAACGAGATCGATGTTTCGGCCCGTCTGCTCGTCGACGACGATCTCTGCGCGCGGCCCCCAGCACGAAATAAGCGCGGCGCGTTCGCGTTCGGTATAAATCGGACGTAAGAGTTCACGGCACGCGGCCCGTACGAGGTCCGAGGTCTTATGCGTCGAGAGCGATGCGTCGACGACGAGAATCGATAAGCGCGGCGGAGCGGCCGCTTCGATCGGCTCTTTCGGCAATGCGGCGATGCCGGCGCGCGTCGCTGCGGCTCGATCGACGAGCGTGGCGACGATCTCGAGCTTGCCGCCGGGTGCCAGCGTCTGCGAACCGACGGGTTGCCCTTCGCTCCCACGCTGCGGCCGCTCGGCGAGCGCCTTTTTCTGCGTGAGTTCGGGCGCGACGACGATTTGCGGCGCGCGCTGCACTTCGTCGTCACTCGACGGATCGCTATCGTCGCCGTCGCCAAGCGTCGCTTCGAGGGCGGCGGCAATCGCCGCATCCTCGGCCAGATGTTCGGATTGCGCTTCGACACGTAACCGGCTGCGCCGCAGACGCGCGGCGAGCGGAAAGACGCGGGCGACGTCCGCCTGGGTCACGAGGTCGCGGCCTTCCCACGCGGCGAGGGCACCGGCCGCTTCGAGCGCTACGAATTCGGTACGATGACTATCGATGCCGAGTCGAGCGGTCGCTTCAATGGCGGCGGCTTCCGCTGCCGGTTCGAAGACTACGCGATCGATGCGCTCGGTCGCGTCGTCGAACCGGCGCCGTAACGCTTGCGTTTGGGCGCCGTAGCTTTGCGCGAAGGCGTGCGGATCGCGCGCGAAAGCGGCGTTGCGACGATAGATCTCGAGTCGGTCCTCGAATTTCGGTTCCGAACGGACGAACACGCGCAAGCCGATGCGATCGGTAATTTGCGGCCGCAGTTCGCCTTCTTCGGGATTCATCGTTCCGATCAGCGTGAAGCGCGACGGGTAATCGATTGCGTGCTGCCCGCGCTTCACGTGCACGACGCCTTGCGCCGCGGCGTCGAGCAGCAGGCCGCGCACTTCCGCCGCCGCGAACTGGAT
>CAXTIY010000034.1:0-15370 GCA_964244215.1 uncultured bacterium | reverse complement strand
ACGATGGTGCCGCCTTTTATAACGGTGCCGATAGTCGTTCTCTCCACGTCGTTACGGACGCGCCGGCATCGACGCGCACCATGTCGATGCATTCTTCGACGGGACACACCATCTTGCATAGATTGCAGCCGACGCAATGCTCCTCATCGACGACCACTTGCGCGATGCCGCGCCCGTCGATCACGCGGTCGATGCACTGATGTGCGGCATCTTCGCACGCGATATAGCAGCGGTTGCAATTGATGCACGTCTCGGGATCGATGCGCGCGACGACTTTGTAATCGAGATTGAGATCGTTCCAATCGACGAAGCGCGGTACGGAGCGGCCGACGAGATCGCGTGCCGAGCCCAGACCCCGATCGTCGAGATACGTGTTGAGGCCATCGACGAGATCGTCGATGATGCGAAAGCCGTGATGCATGACCGCCGTGCAAATCTGCACGCCGCTCGAGCCCATCAGCATGAATTCGACCGCGTCGCGCCACGTCGCGATGCCGCCGATACCCGAGATTGGTATGCCGACCTGCGAGTCGCGCGCGCATTCGCCGACCATGTTGAGCGCGATCGGCTTCACCGCGGGCCCGCAGAACCCGCCGTGCGACGATTTGCCGTCGACCTGCGGGATCGGATTCCAGGTATCGAGATCGATGCCCATGAGACTGTTGATCGTGTTGATCAGGGAGATAGCGTCGGCGCCGCCGCGCTTCGCCGCGCGCGCGGTGTACTTAATATCCGTCACGTTCGGCGTGAGTTTGACGATGACGGGGACGCGCGCGACTTCTTTGACCCAGCGCGTCGTCTGCTCGACGAGTTCGGGATCTTGTCCGACGGCCGCACCCATGCCGCGCTCCGACATCCCGTGCGGACAGCCGAAGTTCAATTCGAAGCCGTCTATCGGCACCGTTTGCACCGCGTTCACGAGTGCGTGCCAGCTTTCGCGCGTGCATTCGGTCATAAGCGATGCGACGATCGCACGATCGGGATAAGCGGCCTTGCAGTCTGCGATCTCGCGCAGGTTATCTGCGAGCGGACGATCGGTGATGAGCTCGATGTTGTTCATGCCGACCATGCGCGCGGGGCCGAAATTGAGCCCGGCGAAGCGCGACGTGACGTTGACGATCGGATCGCCGAGCGTTTTCCACACGGCACCGCCCCAGCCGGCCGCAAACGCTCGCATCACTTGGTAGCCGGTGTTCGTCGGCGGAGCGGACGCGAGCCAAAATGGGTTCGGCGAGCGAATGCCCGCGACGTCGACGGAGAGATCGGCCATTACCGAACCTCGCTACGGAAATACGCATCGATGCTGCGTGCCGCCGTCTTGCCGCGCTGCGCCGCTTCGACGACCATCGCATCGCTCTTGCCCGCCCGAAACATGCAATCTCCCGCGGCGAATACGCCGGGAACGTTCGTCCGCATCTCATCATCGACGACGGCGACCCCACGTTCGTGGACGATTCCGAAAGCATCGAATAAAGACGTAAGTTTGCTCTGACCGATCGCGCGGATAACGGTATCGGCGGGAACGACGAATTCGGTACCGGCTAGCGGTCGCGTGCTGTCGTCGCTCGCCGTGCGAACGAGTTCGAGGCCGGTAACGCGGCCGCCCGTCGTGACGATGCGGCTCGGCAATGTGTAATCGCGGAACTCGACACCCTCGGTGCGTGCGAACGTGACTTCGAATGGATACGCAGTCATACGCGCGGCGCCGCGCCGGTAGTACATCGTTACGGACGCGGCGCCTAAACGCTTCGCCGTCGTCGCCGCGTCGATCGCCGTATTGCCGCCGCCGATGACGGCGACGGTGGCGCCGACACCGGGCACGATGCCGTCGCGCTTCGCTCGGCGGATCACGTCGAGGGCGTCCCAAACGCCCTCGGCTTCTTCACCCGCAACGCCGAGCGTCGGTACGGTTCCCATACCGCACGCGACGACGACGGCATCGTAGGTCACCCGCAAATCCGCGGCCTCCGCCTGCCCGACCGTCACGCCCGTGCGAATCTCGACGCCGAGACGCTCTACTTCTCTCGCTTCCCAATCCGCAATGACGGCCGGCAAACGGAACGGAACGATACCATAGGTGTTGAGGCCCCCCGGTGCCGCGTCGCGTTCGAATACGGTGACGGCGTGCCCGAGCCGCGCGAGATCGCGCGCGGCAGAAAGCCCCGCGGGACCGGCGCCGACGATCGCTACCCGCTTACCGCTAGGCGCTCCGCGCTGGAAGAGCGCGCGCCCGTCGGCGATGAGCCAGTCCGTTGCATGACGTTGCAGTGCGCCGATCCGAACGGGTGACGCATCGGGCGCGTAAACGCACGCGCCTTCACAAAGTTCTTCCGTCGGACAGACGCGCGCGCAACTCGCGCCCATCGGGTTCGCATCCATGATCGTTCGCGCGCTGCCCGCCAGGTCGTCCGTAATGATACGGCCGATGAAACGCGGAATATCGATCGAGGTCGGACACGCGCGAATGCAGGGCGCGTCGTAGCAATCGAGGCAACGGCTCGCTTCCACGATCGCTTCGAGCTTCGATAGCGGCGGTGCGAGCGGCGGACCGAGGCCGGGATGCAGCTCCATCCGGATAGCTAGGGCTCGGCGGGTGCGCGTTCCTTTGGCGAATCGCTCGAGTTTGAACGAGACGCGGGCCTAGCCGCCTCACGGTGAGGCGGCTAGCTTCGCGATTAACCGCGCTTCTGGTAAGGCGAGTCGGGAATCGAAATACCTTTGTCGCGCTGCGCCGACTGATCGATGCCGAGCGACTTCGAGGCGCTGATTTCATCGACTTCCGGGGCGTGATGCGGATGCTTCACGACAGGTTCGCCCGCATCTTCCGTCGCCTGCCGCGATGAAGGATTATGAGGTTTACTGCCGTTTGCGCCGCTCGATTCGACGCGCTCTTCACGCTTGGTCTCTTCTGAGGAATGATGCTCTTGCGAGCGATTACGTCCAGCCATAACATATCGTCCCGCAAACTCGTACGTTTGAATCCGTTATCCACTATAGCGACGCCCGTCTCGTGCGATCGGAGGCGAGCCGATAGTGCCGTGTCTCTCGGTCGGGCTTTAGGTCGCTCGAGACGCGTGAGGAACGGTCCCGTTCAATCGAGCCGGTACGAACCGCTCGGATCGACGGACAACCGCCCGTTGCCCACGACGATGGAGCGGATGTGATGTTCGTAGTATGCGATGACCTTCATAACGACGGGCCGTAGCGTCGCGATCAGCGCACGAGCTCGCTGCGATAGCGATAGCGTGTCTTTCATCCAAGCCGGATGATCGCCCGGCAGCGTATGGCCGCCGTAGCGATCGTCGTAATCGATCGCCGTAAGTGCGACCGTAGCGGCGCTCGGGAAGAGCGCGAGCGCGTTCGAACCAGCGTTCGCCGACGCTTGCGCGTCTTGATCGACGCGCGCGCTCACTGCGAGACGACGTTACGCAAACGCGCGAGAGCGTTCAAGTGCAATTGCGAGACGCGTTGCGGTGAGACGCTCATCTTCGAACTAATCGCGTGCAACGTGAGGTCGTTGGAATAGTGTAGTGCGAGGATACGCTGCTGCCGTGCCGGCAGAAGCGCTACCGCCTCTCGCAACTCACGACTCTTCGCGCGAGCGTTTACCTCGCGACTCGGGTCGCCGCTCCAATCGACGACGGCTTCGCCGCCCCGCGGTAAGGGCGCATCGAGCGATAGGGCCGCTTGGCGATGTGCGATCGTTCGCGCGCGTCGTAGCGAGGGGTCCTCGCGTTCGAGCTCGCCGAGTGCGGGTAACGTGCCGCGTTCTTGTGCCATTTCGTAACGCTTGACTTCCGCATGCCGCAACGTTCTGCGTACGCGCTCGGAAACGGGATCGAGCCTGCGTAAACCGTTGAGCATCGAACCCAGGATGAGCCGGCGCGCGTAGAGTTCGAGCGTCGTGCCGCGCGCCGGATCGAACGTGTCGACGGCGCGGATCAAGCCGATCGAACCGTCTCCGATGAGATCGTCGAGATCGGCTAAACGGGCGACGCGTAGTACGCGCCGGGCGATTTGCCGCACCGACGGCAGAAGTAGGCGAATCGCCGCCTCGCGGTCGATCGCGGAGGGTGCTGCCGCCGCTACCGCCGTCATCGCGACACCGTCGCCGCGGAACGCCCTGCGGCATCGATCGCCCGTTCGAGGCGGTCGGTGAGGCCGCCGCGTTCTTGGCGAGCGATCGCCTGCGACGCACTTCCGACGACGAGTTCCCCGTAAAAGCCCATGGCAGTTGCGAGCGGCTTAAAAGCGACGTCGATTAGGAGCGCGTTGAACTGTGAGGCGACCTCCCGCGCCCGGGCGGGTGCCTTCACGAGGCTAGGAACGGTGGAGATTATTTGCGATCCGCAACATTTCATCAGCGGCCTGGACTCCTTTCGAATTGGCTTCGTACGCGCGTTGCGCGGCGAGAATCGCCATCATCGACTCGATGACGGAAACGTTCGATTTTTCGAGCATGCCGAAGGCGAGTTTGGGCTCGCGATCGCCGCCGGCGGAGATGGTATGCTGCTTGCCCGAGCCTTGCGTGGCGGCGAAGATCGCCGAACCGATCGAGCGCAGCTTTTCCGGCGCATCGAAAGCGGCGAGCGCGATGCGTCCGATCGGCAGGGGCATGCGGCCGCCCGTGGCGGCGGTCACGTTGCCGTTCGGCGCGACGGCGACGTCGCGAGCGTTCGGCGGTACGCGCACGCCCTCGAGGCGCCACCCGTCCGCGTTTCGTAGCGATCCGTCGGCCGCGCGCGAAAACGCACCGGCGCGCGTGTACGCGTGCTCTCCGTCGCGTTCGATTCGAAAGAAGCCGCGGCCGTCGATCGCGACGTCGAACGGTCCACCCGACTTCTCGAGCTTACCCGCTGCGAACAGCTGTCGCGTACCGGTCGAGGCCGTCCCGAGTTCGGCATTCCCGCCGATCGTCGCGAACGTCGCTTGCGCGCTTTTGAAGCCCGCCACATCGGCGTTTGCGAGGTTGTCGGCGACGACGTCGAGGTTCTGCTGCTGCGCGGCCATGCCGGTCGCGGCGGCGAAAAGCGCGCGGTTCACGACTTCACGCGTGCGACGTCGTCCGCATCTTTTTGCCGCTCCTCGTCGATTGCCGAAAGCGTCTTCTGCGCCGTTTCGAACGCGCGCTGCGCCGTCAGCACGTCGACCATCTCACGAACGGCGTCGACGTTGGAGCTCTCGAGAAAGCCGCTCTCCATCGTCGTGCCGGGCCGGAGGCGAACGCGTCCGCTTTCGACCCCGCCGTCGCGCACGACGCCGCTCGCGTCGATCGACGCATCCGCGCTCGTAACGAGTGGTCCGCGCTCGCCGAGTAAGATCTGACCGCCTTCGTTTGCAAGTTGCCCGAGCGCGTTACGGGAGAACGACCCCGAACGCGATTCCGCGACGTGTCCGGCGAGGTCTCGTACGAAGAAGCCGCCCCGGCCTACAATCGCGAGATCGAAATTGCGCCCCGTGTGTTTGAGCGGCCCTTGCGCCGGGTCGATCGCGCTCGATGAGACGAGACCGCGGCCGGTGAGCGTTGCGTGCGAAACGCGCTTATGAAACCCGTCGCTCGAGACGTTGGCGAGATTACCCGCCGAGACGTCGAGCCGATTCTTTGCCGCGTGCATCGCAGTTGCCATGAGTTCGATGCCATCCATGACGACGACGATAACCCGAAGCCGTTACCGAAGTGCGAATGGGATGTGAACGTTCGCGCGGGCCTGCGCTACGGCTGAGTCGAATGACGGGTGCGTGACGGTAAAGAATTATCGCCGCGAGTGGATCGGCTTTACGACCATGAGCGTCGGGCTATTCATGGCGATCTTGGATATCCAAATCGTCGCCGCTGCGCTCCCGCGCATCTCTCAGTCGCTGCACACGCCGCTGGATCAGCTCAGTTGGGTGCAGACCGCCTATCTCGTTACCGAAGTCATCGCGATCGCGATGTCGGGCCGGCTCGCGCGCGCGACGTCGACACGTTGGCTCTTCTCGACCGCAGCGTTCGCGTTCGCATTGACGAGTTTAGGCTGCGCACTCTCGCACGACTTCGTCACGCTCATCGTTTGGCGAACGTTGCAAGGCTATGCCGCGGGCTTGATTACTCCGACGGTTTTTGCCGTCGGTTACAAAATGTTTCCGAAGGCGCTGCAACATCGCGCGATCCTCATCGCGGGCACCTTCGCGATGCTGGCACCTTCGATCGGTCCGTTCCTCGGCGGGTATATCGCCGAGAAATTCAGCTGGCATTGGCTGTTCTTCCTCAACATTCCGATCGGAATCGCGATCGCGATCATCGTCGCCAGCGTCGTTCGGGTCGACGAAGCGCACCCGGCATCTTGGCGCACGATCGATTATCCCGGCTTCATTTTTATGTCCATCGGGCTCGCGAGCTTGCAGATCCTCTTAAAGGTCGCGCCGGAAGATCATTGGATCGCATTACGCGATTACGCGCTCGTCTCGAGCACGGTCCTCGGAATGTATCTTGCCGTAAAGCGCTGCCTGAGCCGGCACGACCCGCTCGCCGATCTCTCTCCGCTGCGCAACGCAGGGTTCGCGACGGCGAGCGCTTTCAATTTCGTGCTCGGGCTCGGGCTTTATGGCTCGCTTTACGTCCTGCCGCTTTTCCTCGGTTTCGTGCGCTTTCACACGCCGCTTCAGATCGGCATGACGATGGCGGTTACAGGCGTCGCGCAGCTCGTCGCGGCGCCTTTCGCAAGCATCGCCGATCGGCGTTTTCCGGCCCGTGCCGTCGTCTTCGTTGGTTTCGCGCTCTTTGGCGCCGGCGCGTTTGCCAATGCGTTTCAAACCCCGCAAACGGACTTCGCGCAGTTGGTCCTGCCGCAGATATTACGGGGCGCGGCACTGCTTCTCTGCATCTTGCCGGTAACCAACGTGGCGCTCGACGAATTGCCCGTAGCCGGGTTGTCCAACGCAAGTGGGATTCTGAATTTCATGCGAAACGTCGGCGGTGCGATCGGTATCGGTCTCGTCGATACGATCATTAACGTACGGCCGCATGCGATCGCGAGCCACCTTCTCGAGCAACTCTCGCAAGGCAACGCCAAGACGGCCGCTTTCATCGGATTACCCGTCGAAATCCTAAAAGGCGTCGATGTGGCTCACGCCGATCCCGCGGATATTTCATTTGTGAAGCCGATCGTGGAACGCGCGGCCGCAACTCTTGCGTTTAACGAAGCGTGGATGCTCATCGGCGGCATCATGCTCGCATCGCTGCTCATGTTACCTTGGCTGCGCCGTCCCTCGGCCGTATCGGCGCGCGCCCTAACGCATGGTTCCGAAAGGTTCGCTCATGAAACGACTCGCGTCGCTCCGTAATGCTTCGCTCGCGCTCGCGTTCGCGCTCTCGCTCGGCGGACAATGCGCCGCCGCGATGCTTCCGCAGCTCGAGGCCGACGCGCTCGGCGGAACGCACGTCGTGCTTCCGCGCGATGCCGCAGGGAAGCCGCTCGTCCTGCTGCTCGCCTTCACGAAAGAATCGGAAAACCAATTAAAACAGTGGACGCGAAAATTACTCGAAAATCACGCGATCTCGGGCGCCTCGGTCTACGTCATCGTCGTCGCCGATAAGATCGTTTTCTTCGCGAAGAAGGGCGTTCGTAAGTCGGTGGAAGAGGCAACGGTCGGCAGCAAAGAGCAGAGAGACAATAACGTGCTCATCACTTTCAATGGCGCCGGTTGGCGCGATCTCGTGCCGCCGGGCGACAAAGCGACGGTCGGCGTCGTGGTTTGCGATCCGAGCGGTAACATCGTCTACGCCAAACGCGAGCCATACACCGACGCGAACGTCGCCGACGTCGAGAAGGCCGCGCGCTGAGTAGACGCTCGGGGCGCCGGCCGTCGGGCGTTTCGACGCGCGGGATACCTATCAAATCGCACGAGCGCTCGGCTGCTTGATGCGCGCTAGCCGAGAATCCGGGGGCTACCCTCATTCGTTACCTACGTACGGTAGCGATTCGTGTTTTCTCTGCAAAGCCTGGAATTACCGGGACAGGCGCGTCGTCATGCCAAACCTGTTGCACACGGTGTTCCTATCAAAACTTCTACCATTCACGAGCGTATCGCGTCGTTTTCGGCCCGGACTAGCTAACTAGCGTGCAAAGAATCGACTCGAGCGAATTGCCGGAAGCGGCCCGCCTGATCTCACTTGCGACGGCCGTGCCGGAATTCGAAATCGACCAAACCGTCGCCGAAGCGAGTTCGCGCGTCTGGTTCGGCGATCGCATGCCGAATTACGACCGGGTCGCCGGTGTCTTTGCGACGACCGGAATCGAACGCCGCTATTCGGTGCGACCGGTGACGTGGTTCGCCGAACCGCACGGCTGGCCGGACCGGACTGCCGCCTATATCGACGGCGCGAGCGAACTCTTCGAGCGCGTCGTGAACCGGGCTCTCACGGCGGCCGGCCTTCCGGCAAGCGCGATCGACGCGGTCGTCACCGTCTCGTCGACCGGGGTAACGACGCCGAGTCTCGAGGCGCGGGTGCTCCCGAAGATGGGCTTTCGCGCCGACGTCGAGCGGACACCCGTCTTCGGCCTCGGCTGTGCCGGCGGCGTAACCGGGCTCGCGCTCGCCTCTCGTCTCGCGACGGCGCGCTTGGGCACGACCGTCTTACTCGTAGCGGTCGAACTGTGCACGCTCGCGTTTCGCGCGGATCGCGCGACGAAAGCCGATGTGATCGCGACGTCGCTATTCGGCGACGGTGCCGCCGCGGCGATCGTTTCCAGCGATCCCGATTTGCCGGCGATAGCGACCTTTGCGGGCGCGACCGAACACCTTTGGACCGACACGCTCGACATCATGGGCTGGGACGTCGACGACGCGGGGCTCGGCGTCATGCTTTCGCGTTCGCTGCCGGCATTCGTCGAAAGCCGCTACCGCACGAGCTTCAACGAAGCGATCGGCCGGCTCCACATCGAGCGCGCCGATATCGGCCGCGTCGTCTGTCATCCCGGCGGTACGAAAGTGCTCAAGGCGATCGAAACGGCGCTAAATCTGTCGGAAGGCGCGCTCGATCTCGAACGCAGCGTCATGCGCGATTACGGAAACATGTCGTCGCCGACGGTGCTCTTCGTCCTCGAACGCGCGATCGCCGCGGGCTTACCGCCGAGCACGATGCTGGCGGCTCTGGGGCCTGGCTTTACGGCGAGTTACGTCTCACTCGAAAGCGGCGCCGCGGCATAGTGGGAGCCCTCGTCTTGCTCGGGTTCCTCACATTGCAGCGAGGGGTCGAGCTCGCGATCGCAACGCGGAATACGAAACGTCTGCTCGCGAGCGGCGCCTACGAAGTTGGAGCCGACCACTATCCCGTGATGGTGGCGTTGCACGCGACGTGGCTCGCGACGCTCTGGTGGTTCGGCCATCAGAACACGCTCGTGGTGCCCTTCGTCGTCGCGTTCGTCTTGCTTCAGCTTGGCCGCGTTTGGGTGCTCGCGACGCTCGGTCCGCGTTGGACGACGCGCATCATTATCTCGCCCGGCTTGCAACCCGTAACGCGCGGACCATTCCGCTTCGTTCGCCACCCGAACTATCTCGTCGTCGCTTTCGAATTACCGTGCGTGAGCCTCGCGCTCGGGCTCGTTTGGCATGCGGTACTTTTCGGAGCGCTCAATCTCGCGATGCTCGCTTGGCGCATTCGCGTCGAGAATCGCGCGTTCGCGCTCGTAACGCACACAGCGTAAGAGTTCCTCGGCGTACGGCAACGCGACGACCGCGGCGAACGTGCCAATGGTCCAAGCGAGGACGCGAGCCGGGAGCGGTCGGCGTTTGCTGCGGAACGCGTAACGCGCGGGTTCCAAGCCACGCCCGACTATGGCGCTTGCCTGATCGCGATGCGCGAGCGCGAGCAATGAGAGCGCCGTAAACGGTAAGAGTTCGAGCAACGCATGCACGTGTTGTTCGAGCGGCACGATTTCGCGGCGCTCGTCCGCATAGGCGACGTCCCAGATCGTCATACCGACGTGACCGACGTACCCCGCGCCCATCAGCGCGAGTACGCCCGCATCGATTTCGAGCAGTAGGCCCGCGAGTACGGGTGCAGCCGTAAGGGAGACACCGAGCACGTGGAGCCGCGCTTCATACGTTCCCGAGGTCGCCTCGATGCGCGAACGGCGATGCAGGAAATAATCGAGACTGCCGGCCGCCATCCACATCGGCAAGACGACGGCGAGCACGTAACGCTCCGCCGCCGAGTTCGTCGTATCGGCGCGCGGTTCGAGTTGCGCCTCCCGCGACCGTTCAAATCCGGACATGGTCACATCTTCTTCGACCGTGCTCCCCCTAAAAGTGAGCCCGTCTCCGCTCGCAGAAAAAGCGGCATCGCTCGGCTGCAGCTACGAGATACGCGATAGATTAATGATGATTGCTACGGCGCTCCTGCGCCAGGCAAGATGCTGCCGGGCGCCTCAATTCGCGTGACGCATATCATCAATATCGCTTCCCACCATCGATTCGCTGATAAGGACAGTTTAGAAAACGACATTTGTAGCCGATAGACGATTAAGCACTGGCCTTCGCGATAAGTAATTCACGTTACTGAAGTCCGAAACGCTTGGAGAATGATGCCGTGACCGATCGATTTATGCCGCACGGAATGTGCTTCGCTTGGGAACGAAACGTCCTCGCGTTACACGTCATTTCGGATTTGGTCATCGCGCTTGCCTATTTTTCCATTCCGATCACTCTCGGCATCTTCGCTTTAAAGCGCCCCGATTTACCGTTCAAATGGCTAATCGCCATGTTCGGAACGTTCATCGTATCCTGCGCCGCGACTCATCTGCTCGGAATCTGGACGATCTGGCATCCCGATTACTGGATCGACGGCTGGGTCAAAGCGTTCACGGCGGTCGTTTCCGCCGTTACGGCCGTCGCGCTAATCGCGATGTTTCCCCGAGCGCTTGCGATGCGCAGCCCGCAACAGAACCAACGCCTCGACAACTTGGCCTTTATCGACGCTTTAACGGGTCTACCGAATCGCGTGCTCCTGCACGACCGGCTCGGCCAAACGATCCGAACCTCAGAACGACGCGACGAACGCTTCGCCGTGCTTTTCCTCGATATCGACGGCTTCAAAGAGATCAACGACCGTTACGGACACGCTGCGGGCGACGGCGTCCTTAAGGTAATCGGTAAGCGCCTCCAGGCCGAATTGCGTCAGAGCGATACGGTGGCTCGGCTCGGCGGTGACGAATTCGTTATCGTCGGCGCAGCGGTCGCTACGGTGCTCGATGCCTCGCGCTTCGCGGAGCGTATCCTCGCGACGATGCGCGAGCCGATCGACGAGGGATCGCGCCGGCATCAAGTCACCGCGAGCATCGGAGTGAGCTTTTATCCAATCGACGGCACGGACCAAGCGACGCTGCTAGAAAAAGCCGACGGCGCGCTCTATAAGGCGAAGCACCACGGAAAAGATAAGGCATACTTCGCCTCGTACGAAACGATCGAGACGATCGAGCCGATCGAGACGATCGAGCCGAGAGCGAACGGCGTCACCAGTCGCACGAGATAAGCACGTTTTCGCGACCGGAGAAGTGAACCGCCCGCTATAAGCCGCGCGACAGAACTTTAAAGAAGATTAGCGAGCGTTGATCTTTTTTTGTCCTATGGCATAGTGGTGCGCGCGAGCCGAAGAGCGCTGCGCCGTACGTTCGCATCAACCTTATTATCGATTACGGACGATTAATGTTATCGCATTCGCTTATTGCGTTTCGTCGTCGCGTTTACCCGCGGCGCGTCGGTTCCGAACTACTACGGCACGAGCCATTTCAGCCTCGGCAACTATCTCTCGTTAATCAGCGGGCAAGCCGTAACCAAAGAAAATCAAGACGATTGCACCAATCTCGCACCGGGCGTCGGCTCGAATTACATCGAGATCGCATCGACCGGCCTCGCCGCCTACCGGCAGGTTACCGGCCTCGGCTGCGTATATCCGGCGGCGACATCAACGATCGCGGACCAACTCGCGGGCGCAGGCTACACGTGGAAAGGCTACATGGAAGACATGGGCGACGACACCGAACTACGTTTTCATCACGCCGAACCTGAGCGACGACGGGCACGATGTGCCGTGTAAGACGTTTATGAAGGCGCTATTCGTGAACCGGCGCTAAAGCAAACGCAGCCGCACAGCGATCACGCGAACGCTTCGAGCTCGCCTACGATCGCGGCGCAAGGTGCGCATAACGTCGGGTGGATCGGATCGCTTCGCAGCGGCAGATATTTCCAGCAACGCGAGCACTTTTCGCCGTTTGCGGCGGAAAATTCGACGTGCGGTTCGCCTTCGGGAAGCGACGCGTCGAGTTGCAGCTCGAGCGCGGAGACGACGAGCGCTTCGCGCAAATTATCGCCGAGCGCGCGAAGGCGTGGCTCGTCCGCGCTACCGGCTCGCACGTGCGCCTGCAGTGCGAAATCACGCGGACCCTCGCTCGCCGCGACGTTCGCGCGCATGCGTTTGAGTAATTCCCAGAGTGCGAGCTCGGCTTGCTCGGCCGAGCCGCGCGCACTGCCGCGCGGCAATTGCAGATCGAAAACGGATTCCCGCCCGCCGCGGAGTGCAGCCGAGACGTTCTGCCACGCTTCTTCCGCCGTGAACGAGAGGAGCGGCGCGAGCAGACCACACAGCCCTTCGAGAATCGTGTAGAGCGCCGTTTGCGCGCTTTTGCGACGCGCGCCCCCGCGGGCTCCCGAATACATCGGATCCTTGAGAACGTCGACGTAGAAGCTCGACAAGTCGCTCGTATCGAAATCGACGAGTGCGAGATACACGTCGTGCAAGCGGTAATTCTCGTAGTGTTCGACCACGCGGTATGCCACGTCGTCGAGCTTCGCGAGTGCGAGCCGATCGATCGGTTCGAGCGCGGCACGCGGGACGATTTCTTCGGGCCGCAGATCCGCAATTAAGCCGAGCAGCATGCGCAAACGGTTGCGCATATTGCGGTAGACGCTGCCGATCGCTTTGAGCAGTTCTTCGCCGAGCCGCATGTCGGAGGTAAATTCGACCGACGCCACCCACAGCCGCAGAACGTCCGCGCCGTACTTATCCATGCCGTCGTTCGCGGCGATGTAATTGCCGCTCGATTTGTGCATCGCGCGGCCGTTATGATCGACGACCCACCCCGTGGAGACCACGGCTTTGTATGGCGGCGCACCTTTGGTCGCAACGGCCGTGATGAGGTTGCTCCGGAACCAGCCGCGATACTGATCGCTGCCTTCCAAATACAAGTCGGCCGGCCAGTGCATACCGCGCGGCTCGAGCACGGCGCGGTGCGTAACGCCGGATTCGAACCAGATATCGACGATGTTGTATTCTTTATCGAAGTCGCGCTCGCCGCATTTTGGACACGCGAAATCTTCGGGCAAGAACGTCCCGACGGGCTCCGTCCACCACAAGTCGGATGCGTTGCGGCCGTCCTCACCGCGCTCGCGGAAGACGCTCGCGACGTTACGCGCGACTTCGGGATCGAGAAATACGTGGCCGCAACCGCGGCAGGCGAGCGCCGGTATCGGCGTGCCCCACGTGCGTTGCCGCGAGACGCACCACTCCGGATGGTTCTCGATCATCTGCGCCATACGATGTTCGCCCCACGCGGGGAACCAGCGCACGCCCGGAATCCGTTCCTCGATGCGCTTGCGCAGCCGGTTCGCATCCATGGAGATGAACCATTGCGACGTGGAGCGGAAGATAACCGGATTCTTGCAGCGCCAGCAGTGCGGATACGAGTGATCGTAATCGTTCCGAGCGAAGAGCGCGCCGCTCGCGGCAAGATCGCTTGCGATATGCTCGTTTGCAGCGAAGATTTGTTCGCCCGCATAGGGGCCGGCCTCGCGCGTGAAGTGACCCGATGCATCGACCGGATTAAGAATCGGCAATCCGAAGCGAATGCCCGTGTCGAAGTCGTCGGCACCGTGACCGGGTGCGGTGTGAACGGCACCCGTGCCGGAATCGAGTTCGACGTAGTCCGCGCTTACGACGAGCGAATCGCGGTCGATGAACGTATGGCGCACCTTCGCGCCGACGAGCGCAGTCCCGGCGACTCCGCCCAGCCGCTGCGCTTCGGGGCCGGGAGCGCGAGCGAAGACGCTCGCGGCGAGGTCGTCTGCGAGCAACAGCAATTCCGGCCCGCGCCGGTAGATGCCGTACGAGGCGCCCGCTTTGAGCGCGATCGCGACGTTGGCGGGCAACGTCCATGGCGTCGTCGTCCAGATTAAGATCGACAGCGGTCCCTCGCCCGCGGCTTCGGCCGCGATGCCGGCGCGCGCCAAAATATCCGCACGTTGCCCGGTGTCCGCCGCGAAGCGCACGTAAACCGATAGCGAGACGTGGTCCTTGTACTCGATCTCGGCCTCGGCGAGCGCCGTTTCGTCACGCACGCACCAGAGCGTTGCGCGCAAGCCTTTGTAAAGTTGATCCGCTTGCGCGAGGTCTGCGAGCGTGTCGACGATCGTCGCTTCGAAACCCTTATCGATCGTGCGATACGGATGCTCGTAATCACCGAGCACGCCCATACGCAGGATGATGTCCCGCTGCACGTCGAGCCAATGCAACGCGCGTTCGCGGCACTTCGCGCGCAGTTCGAGCGGATCGACGCGGTGGAAATCGAGGCCCAAGTGCTTGAGCGTTTCGAACTCGATCGGCAGCCCGTGCATGTCCCAGCCCGGCACGAACTGCGCGTATTTGCCGTCGAGCAGATGCACTTTCACGAAGACGTCTTTGAGCACGCGATTCATAAAGTGGCCCATGTGCATGCCGCCGTTCGCGTACGGCGGACCGTCGGCGAGAATCCACTGCGGATTTCCGGCGTTCCGCTCGAGGCGCCGAGCATAGACGCCCCGCTCGTGCCACCATTTCACGCGTTCGGGCTCACGCTTCGGCAGCTCCCCGCGCATCGGAAAGGCGGTCGTCGGCAGGTTCAGCGTATCGCGGTAGTCGGTGGCGAGCGTCTCGTTCGAGGGCATGGGCCGTAGTAGGTTCGCGCCGCGGCGCTACGCGTCATTTTCCTGCATTTCAAGCACCCGAAGCTCCGCGCTCGCCGAGCAAGGGGCGCGTACATTCTCCAGCCGACGGTCTTAAGCTAACTCTGATTTACCATCAGGCCATAAGCGCCGGCACACGCCGACACTATGCTTGTTCTCATCGCGAACGCTACGTTCGCCCTACTGTGCTGCCGATGCGCGTCGACCGACGCTTCTGATACTTCTCATACATCGCTAAGGAGGGCTCGTTGATACGGTTCTCATCTCCGGCCGTGAACGCCACCGGGCCGAAGGCAACCCGCATCGACCTCTTTACTTTCTCGACGCCGCAGATGCGTGCGTTCCATCTAACGTGGATGGCGTTCTTCATTTGCTTCTTCGCTTGGTTCGCCGC
>CAXTIY010000033.1:12944-15379 GCA_964244215.1 uncultured bacterium | reverse complement strand
AGCCTGATTGTCCGACGGAGTCTTGCGCTTTACGGGACGGTTCCGAAAGCGGCCCGTCGACTGCGGAAAGTCGTCGTGGGCCAAATCCGCAATCGCACGGTCGAGGCGGTTGAGGAGGTCGGTCGTACTAGCGCTCGGGGGCGGGGAGCCGTTCTCGCGCGTGCACGGTTCCGCCAGAGGCCGCACGGCATCCATGGTCGCCGCATCGTACTTGCCGTCGATGCGGCAAGATGCGGCAGCGATGCTCGATGCTATGTTCTCGCCCAGACGCTGCAGCTCCGAGCCGACTCCGATTGGGGCGGGTGCTTGCGCGGAATCAGCAACGCTTGCCAATCTGCCTGCATAATAGCTGCACTGGCGCAGCGAGACCGTCCAGCGCCGCAAAAGGCGACCTCTTCGGAGCAAAAACGCCAGTGACACGGCAGGCTTGGCGCGAGCGACGAATTGCTGCACGTGCGCTTCTAGCAGGCGCGCCGCCTCGAGCGGATGCGCGTCGGAATGGACGTCGCCCAGCCGCGAGATGCTCGCTCGAACGACATTGCCCGCTGCCTCGAGCGCCTCAGTCGCGGCCGTCCGCACGACATCCCTCGTGCGCGTCGGGAAGATGAGCGAGGCCGCTAGGCCGCCGCAGAGGGCGCCGATCGCCGTTTCGGCAAGTCGCACCGCGAGCAAGTCGTCGCTGAAGAAGCCGAGTTCCGTATACAGCAGAGCGATCAGCGCAGTGGTGAAGAAAACCATCGTCGCGTACGAGACGCGCGTCAAGTAGACGCTGCAGAAAACGAACACGAACATGAGCGGAACATCGAACAACGGATAGCTCTTCGCGAAGTGGCCGACGATCACGCCGGCGATGACGCCGAGCGCCGTCCCGGCAGTGCGCGACCAGGCGAGCGTGAGGGTCTCGCCGGACGAAGCCGTTCCGGTAAAGACGGCGTACGTTGCGAGCACGGCCCAGTACCATCGCTGCGGTGATATGGCTTCGCCGGCGGCGATTGCGGCGGCCGACGCTACCGTGACTTGAATCGCCTGCCGCAACGGCGGTTGTTGCGGCACGCCCGCAGGTGCGCCGGACCGCGCAAGCGCGGCCGACGTCGCTGTCACGCGCGCGATCGCATCGCCGACGTCATCGATGGCAGTTGCGAGCACGCGAGCCTTCTCCGGAGCTTCATGTTCCAGCAGGACGTGCCGTGCGACGCTCGGCGCGCGTGCCGAACCTGTTTGGTAAAGCGCGCGCAGCGCGAGCGACAATTCGCCGGGCACGGTAATCGCTGCTTCGCACAAATCGACGGCGGCAACGGCCATATGTTCGGCGTTCAGCTCCGCTTCGAGTATGATGCGCGTTTCGGCGGCAGCGTCACTGCCGAGGCGCCCTTCGATGGACTCAGCCGATTCGTTCAGGCGTCGCACAGCCGACCAGAGGCGACGCTTGGCTCGCGGTTCGTCCGCCGCGCCGAGCAGTTCGTTCGCCGCAGATGCAACGAGCCTGATGCGCGCTTGATACGCAGCCACGGTGCTTTGCGAAATCCAGTCGGGGCGATCGGGAAGCGCGTAAAACCGAATCGCGTAGCACACGCCTGTCGCGACGATCACCGCAAGAACGAGCGAAGGCAGCTGCTCGACCGTAGCTCCGAGCGCGAGCGAGAAAAAGTATGTCATCATAGCGATCGTCCCGAGCGCCGTATAACGCGGGCCGAGCGCACGCATCGCCACTGCGCAAAAGAGAATGCAAAGAAACACGAGGTCGGCGAGGACGCCGCGCGTTGCGAATTCGGCACCGAGCGCGGCGCCGATGATGCCGGGGATCGGGACCAGAAGCGTCGTCAGACGAGCCTGCGGGTCGTTGACCGCGAGCAATGCCTGCATGGAGACGATCGCACCGAGCACCGTAACGGTAACCGGAATTCCCAAGAATCGCGTTCCGGCACCGAGCAATGCGACGGTGACGATTATCGCGACAGTCACGCGGACCGCAAGGCTAAGACGAGTAAAGCCGGGATCGGCTGCGACCATTCGATCCCGTAGCGCAGCGACGGGCAACATGCGCATCGAGAATCGGTTCCTCATCGATCCGCGCCGCGATTTTCGCGGTCGTGACCGCGGCTTCCGAGAGTTGGCTCCGCAAAACGGCGACACGCCGCTGCACTCACGATCGGGAACCGATCGGAGACATCTGCGGACGCCGCCGGAAGAGGGCGCGGGTTCGCTCGACCGCGGTTCGGACAGCGAACGCGCTGCGGATACCGCGTCCAGCATCTACTGTCGGCATCGACTGCAATCTCCAGTAACCGTCGCAAAGCGGCAGACTAATCTTGCCCCGGTTTCATGGAGTCGGTCCGACTTTCGGAGAAGGACGCCACTATGCCGAAGTCACGAACTTCGTATCCCCTGGAGTACCGGCATGTACTCGTTGAGCTCGTGCGCGCCGGTCGAAGTCC
>CAXTIY010000033.1:10950-12844 GCA_964244215.1 uncultured bacterium | reverse complement strand
GAATTTGAGCCGTCTGCGCAGACGATTGAGAACTGGGTCGCGCAGGCCGACCGAGACGCCGGTGCGCGAAGCGACGGTTTAAGCAACGTCGAGCGTAAGGAGCTCGCCAAGCTGCGGCTTGATGTTAAGCAGTTGCGCCTCGCTATCGAAAGCGCAATCGGCGAAGGAACCCGCGTTTATAGTGCGCCTGCCACTTATGACACAGTGACTCGAGTATTGCGTTGATGTACCGAGGCCGTCAGCTTCGTGATCGGTCGAAAGAGAAGCTACGAGGTCAAGACGCTTGCCGGTAGCCGTTTCAAGTTTTATGGATGCGGAGTTGCGTTCGGCGAACGGGTTACCCGGCTGTGGGTGACGTCGGCGGCGTCGGTCAGGAAGCAGCGGTTGCCGGGCCATTCGCCGCATTCTCGATCTGGAATTTCCGCCGATTCGTCGCCGGCCAGAGCGTAAGCCTCATTGGCACCTGGACCGAAACCGTCGCTCAGGCTCTCCTCGTACTGCAGCTGACCAATTCGGCGATAGCCGTCGGATTCGCGACCAGCGCTCGTTACTTGCCGGTTCTGCTGCTGACGCCGTACGCCGGCCTCATCGTCGATCGACGCGACAAGCGTCGGCTCTTGATCTACACGGCGACGGGGCTGGCGGTGCTCTCCGTGATCCAAGGCACCCTGGTGCTCACCCACGCGATCCAGCTCTGGTCCATCATCGTGATTGCCTTGGCGTTCGGCGTTCTTTCGGCGTTGGATAACCCGGCCAGGCAGGCGTTCATTCCCGAAATGGTCGGGAAGCCGCTGATACGGAGCGCGGTGACGCTGAACAGCACGTTCGTCAATGTCGGACGGGCGGTCGGCCCGATCGTTGCGGCCGTGTTGATCACCACGATCGGCATCGGCTGGTGCTTCCTCGCGAACGCGGCGAGTTTCACAGCCGTGCTCTATGCGCTGACGACGATGCGGACGCGAAATCTGTTTCCGACCGTATCGGTCGGTCATTCGAAAGGACAGCTGATGCAAGGTTTTCGCTATGCGCTGACGGTGACCGAGATCATCGGGCCGATCGCGATGATGGCCCTGATCGGCACCTTCACGTACGAATTCGAGGTCAGTCTTCCGCTCTTCGCGCACGTCTCGCTGCGCGGCTCTACGACGACGTACAGCTGGCTCATCGGCGCGTTCGGAGTGGGCTCGATCATCGGCGGCCTGTATTGCGCGTGGATGTCCGCGACCGGCCTGCCGCGCCTTATTCGTGCGGCCATCGTCTATGCCGCTGCAATGGCGGCCACCGCTTTTGCACCAACCCTTTGGATTGCGGTTCCCCTTCTGATCGTCGTCGGGATCGCAAGCATCACGTTCATCACGACCGGAAACAGCACGATCCAGATAGCGTCGGCGCCCGAATTCCGAGGGCGGGTTACCGCGCTATGGTCGACGGCGTTCCTAGGATCGACGCCGATCGGCGCCTTGATCATCGGCTACGTGGACGCGGCGAGCCCGCGGCTCGGCTTAGCCGTCGGCGCGCTCGCCTGCGTCGTCGCAGCCGTCGTCGGATGGTTTTTCGCAAAGCGCGGGCGGCGCGCTCGGACCACACCCGCGTGATAGTCGTTTCCCCTGATGCGCGGATGGAGGCGCCTGGCTTTCGAGCTAGTCACCGCGGCGAAACGCGACCCCGCCGAACCTGCACAACCGTAGACGCTGATTCCAGCGCGTCGTCCTCGAGTTCCGGACGCAATGATCGAGGTGAACGGGGTCGTCTCCGAAGCGGCGTTCGGTTGCACGGAGCTGCGCCCGGAAGCCGCTACCCCGATCATCGCCGTCTTCTTTATTCGGCACCTCGCCCCGTCGGAGAACGCAGTAGTGTTGTGCCTCGACGAGAACTCGCAGATCGATCCAGGCAC
>CAXTIY010000033.1:0-10850 GCA_964244215.1 uncultured bacterium | reverse complement strand
GCACTGGGAGCGCGGCGAGGTCGGCTCGGAGCGGTCACGGATCAAGCGGTTGCGTCACCCTACTGAGGGCTGGCTCGAGTTCGACATGGAAATGCTGCACGACCGGGACCGCGACCACTGGGTCTCGATCTACACCCGTCGTGTGCCGGCTCGCCGTGCCATCTAAAACTGCGGCCTCAGGTTGCGGAGCGCCCGGACCAGCGCACGGGCCTCGACTCGGCTCGGCGGGATACGCAGCGCGAGATAGCGGGTGCCGTCGGCGTACTCGACCAGCCGGACGATCTTCCCATCCTTGACGTCGAACCGGGTGACGTACTCGTTGCGGTACGCGCGTCCCGAACGGGTGGTGACCATGTCGCCCTTGCCATGGAACCAGACGGCGCCGTCCGCCTCGTTCCAGACGTGGTCGCGCCAGACGAGCGGGTCGAACTTGGCGATGAGGACCTTGGTGTAGGCCAGCACCTCGGTCTTGTCGCGGAACTCCGCAATGTTGAACGCCCGACCGTGGTCGCCAGCCTCGATCTGGGCGACGCCCTTGGCGGTGGTGGTCCGCCTGGAGTGCATGAAGAACTGGACGACGTCGTCGGAGAGGTTCGCGGCGACTGCGTCGAGGTCGCGCTCCTCGACGGTGGCGATGTAGCGCTGGGCCAGGGCGAGCGCAGTCACCACGGGATCTCCTGCCCTTCCCAGAGGGTGAATGTGCCGCTTGGCCCGTCGGGCCCGAGCAGCGCAACTCGCACCACCTCGCGCGAGCCGTCCTCCACCGACTCGGTGCCGGCAAAGTTGTTCAGCGCAGTGGCGGTGAACGCCGGCGAGACGAGGTTGACCTTGATGTCGGTGTGCTCGAGCTCGATCATCATCGACATTGTCAGCGCGTTGAGCGCCGTCTTCGACGCGGGGTAGATGGGGCCGAACGTCGCGCGGTACGCGTTGCCAGGGTCTGCTGCGTTCGTCAGCGATCCCAGACCGCTGGTCACGTTGACGATGCGAGCGTCCGCAGACTGCCGCAACAGCGGGAGCATGGCCTGGTAGACGGATAGGGCACCGAAGACGTTGACTTCCCACACGGCCCGCATCTCGTGTAGGAGAGCAGAGCTTGGTTTCGACATCGCTGCGTACTGCTCCATGGTGAAGCCATCGCCGTCCATGTGCGAGATCCCGGCGTTGCTGACCAGTACGTCGAGTCGTCCGACCTCCGCGCCGATCCGATCGGCGGCCGCGGCGATCGACGCGGAGTCGGTCACGTCGAGCTGGACCGCGACCGCACCATCCCCGATTTCCGCGGCCGCGGTCTGACCTCGGACGAGGTCACGGGACCCGACGTACACCCTGAAGCCGCTGGCGACCAGCTCTCGGGCGACCTGCTTGCCGACTCCCTTGTTTGCGCCCGTGACGAGGGCGACGCGATCAATAGCCATGAACCGATATACTGCACGGTCACCGCGGCCGTGAGAAGGCCCTGGCGAGCCTGGCACCAGTGGGACCATGAACGGCGATGACTAGACACCGTCAACGCCCTAGTGACGCACGACACTAGGGCGCCTCCAAACGATTATTAATGCGCTGCTCTACGATCTAACGATGCTCATACGAGACGAGTGGCCGCTATCGTGAAAATGAACTCAACGGCGAATCTGTTCGCGTCGGTCGCACTTCTCGAATCTGCTCTCGCGCTCGACTATGGCTGCTCACTACGCGAAACCGCTTTGGCTCGAAGAATTCGCGCGAAGCGCACGTCAACCGGTAGCATTTTGATAAACTTTTTCGGAAGACGCCACTTCAACGATACTCTTTGTGCAAAGGACGCTTGGCATATGGTCTCTTAACCGGTAATTATGTTGCGGCCTACATTTCGCCGGGGATTTTCCCGGAAGACTCGCTCGCGACAATTCCGAAGAACGGGTCCACTCCATGATACGCAGCGGAATCTGTCAACGTCTTGGAGACCGCTCAAGTAATTATCTTCGATACTACGCCGCTTGATGATTCTCGATCGGCTTGTTGATCCAAACGGCTTCGGGAAACGCTAGCGAGTTTCGGTTCGCCGTAAACAAAAGATTCGGATGTTTCTCGTAGGCTGCGCGCATGATGGCGTGTCGATTCGCTAGTTTTGCTGGGCTAAGCCCAGCGTGAACGTCGGCCGGCGTCAGCATCGCGATCCCGGAGTGCCGGTGTTCGGTATTGTAATGCGCCATGAAAGTCCATGTGTGGCTTTGCGCGTGTTCGAATGAACCGAAGCGCTCGGGGAAGTCGGCGGCGTACTTCATAGTCTTGTATTGCGACTCGGAATACGGGTTGTCGTCGCTGACGTGCGGGCGGCTATGCGATCGCGTAACGATAAGTCGCTCGAGGAGCTCGCAAACCGGATGCGCCGTCATCTCGACGCCGCGATCGGCGTGGATCGTAAGCGACCCGGGTACGATTTCATAATTGGCGATGGTCTGCTCGATGAACGCCTCGGCAATCGCAGCGTTCGCGCCGCGAACGAGCATCCAGCCGACGACCATTCGACTAAAGATGTCGAGCATGACGAGCAGCGCCTACCATTCGCCGCGGTTAGGACCACGGAGCTTCGTAATGTCCCATGACCAGCAGTGATTTCGTCCCGTCGCCAAAAGCTCGGGTTTGCGGTATTCCGGATGACGCCGCTGACGACGGCGTTCGCGAAGTTCACCGTGCTCGCGCAGGAGCCGGTACATCGTGCTTTCACAGAACGCGTGCCACGTCCATTAATCGGCGTCGTTGTTCTCGCGGCTCTCGGCGTCGATCCCCAAGAGCCGCGCCGCTTTTATTGCATCTCTCCGATGAGTTCCGCGCGTTCGACGCGGCGTCGCAAGCCGCGGTTCTCGCGCTCCAGCTCAGCAATGCGCCGTTCGGCGGCTTTCGATTCGTTTTTGATCTGCACGCGCTTACGCAATGTCGCCGGATCGAAATCGCCGCGTTCCGACTGTCGCCGCCACGTCGAAACTTGCGACGACAGCTCAGCAGCTTCGGTGCTGCGTTCGTATGAATTCACACAGACTAGCAATCGAGGTCGATGGTATGCTTTGAGAGGCGCCAGCATGTCGTTGTCGATCGATGTAGTCAATAACGCTTTAAGACTTGCATCATTTGCAGATCGGTCCGCACTGCGCCCTTTATAACATCTTGCGATTAGCGTAGCGAATACGCTGCGCACGCTCAACCTACGGCACACCTAAGGGGAACGATGCTTGCGCCGAAACGCCTTTGTCTCGTAGCGCTCGACGCAGCCACAGCCGTAGCGGTTCTAGCGTGAACGAGCGCCATCTCGCGCCTTTGCGAACGAGCCGATGATCGGGATGGTTGTGCTGGCCGCTACACTCGGCGTCGCGACTCCCGCGCCGCAGGTCGGCTCGCCGACTGAAAGGCCAACCGCCCAATCCTCGGCTTCTCCGAGCGCGATCGCCTCTGCAACAGCGGGCTTGCCGCCGATCGAACGCGGTTTAGCGCTTCCATATCCGGCGTACGGCTCGCCTCAGCCGCAGATAATTGAAACGCGTCCCGAACCGGGCGTTGCCGACGTCGTTACGCTCGATGCGGCGACGGCAATCGCAGTCGCCCGTGTTCCTTCGCTCGCTGCGGCGCGGGCGCAAGTCGCGCTGGAAGACGCCGCCGTGCAACTCGAGCGCACGGGTCTTTCACCCGATCTAAGCGTCGCTGCATCGACGAGGCAATCGTACCTACAAGGCATCACGAGCGCCGCGGCCGCGGGCGGTTCCGCAGGCGGAGCCGGTCAGAGCAACGTCGCCGCGATTTCTCTCGCGCAACTCATCTTCGACGGCGGCCAAATTCGCGCGAGGATCGATGCGGCAAGCTTAACGCGCGACGCGACGCTCGCGGCTTACCGGCGGGACGCGCAGACGGTCGCCTACGACGTAGCCGCGGCATATTATGCGGTGTTGCAAGACGAGCGTACGGTCGCGGTAGACGAGCAGTTGCTCGGCGAAGACATCGTTTCCGAGAATCTCGTGCGCGCGCAAATTCGCGCCGGCACCGAAGCGGGCGCAGATCTCTCGACGCAGCTTGCAGTTACGGCGAATGCGCGCTCGACGCTCGTCAGCGCGCAGGGAGCCTTGCAAAACGATCGCGTGACGTTCGCGACCGAACTGGGACTGGACGCCGACGTCGATATCTTGCCACAAGACGACGCACAGGATTTACAGACGGCCACGCCGCCGATGGCCTTACCGCCGTTCGCCTCGGCGCTGGGCGTCGCTTACGTCGAACGTCCCGATTACGACGAGGCGCAATTGAACATCCGTTCGAGCCAAGCGTCGTTGTTAGCGGCGAGACGCGGACTTTCACCAACGCTCTCACTCGCTGCCGACAAGGGGCTCGACTCGACGAGTCCCGGTGGCGGCTCGTATCTTAACGAAGGCAGCATCGGCTTGAACGTAACGATTCCCATTTACGATCAAGGCGTCACGCGGGCGAACGTCGCGTCGTCCCGGGCCGGCGTCGCGATTGCAGTTGCGAACGCCGCCACCACTCGCTTGACGGTTCAACACGATGTCCGACAAGCGCTGATTGCAATCGTGAGCGATCGCGCCTTACTCGACTCGACGCGCGCCGCGTACGCTAGCGGCGTCGAAGCGTTGCAATCCACGCAGGGTCAATATCGAGCCGGCGTGAGTACTTTGCAGGCGCTCATCCAAGCTGAAGCGACGCTTGCGTCTGCCGCGACAAACATTGTCGACGCGATCTACAGCTTGCGCCTCGCGCAAAGCAATCTTCGCTACGCCCTCGGGACGAACTTACAATGAGCAAGCCGATGATCGAACGCCGAAGCGTTAAGCTGTTCCTCGTTATCGCTGTAGCGGGGCTTGCCGGCTGCGCGGCGCAGGCCGCGCCGGCGGCGAAAGGTCCGCCGCCGGTAAGCGTAACGACGGCAAAAATAACGCGCGGTTCGATCGCCACCTACGCGACCTTTAACGCTCAGGTGACGCCCGTGTACCAGACGACGCTGAGCACGGCCGAGGCGGGAACGATGGAGTCGGTCAACGTGACGGAGGGCGACTTCGTTGCCAAAGGTCAGGTGCTCGCGTCACTCAACATTTCGCAGCTCACGGCGTCGCTCAAAGCGAATCGAGCGACGGTTCGAGAGGATGAGGCGCTACTCCAGCACAGCAACATCGCCGCGCCCGTTAATTCGCAGCAGTACAGTTCGGCCGTCCTGACGGCGCGTGAGAATCTCGCGGCCGCTCTCAACAACGTGCGCGTCGCGCGGGCCGCGCTCGCCTCCAGCGATCTTACGCAAAGAGCCGACCTCGATCTTCTCGGGCAACAATACGTGTCTCGCCAGACCTACGAACAAGCCCGCGCGGCGTTCGTTTCCGCGCGTGAAACCCTAGTGAGCAATAAACAGACGGTCACCGCGCAGCAGGCGGCCTTGCAAACGGCGCTCACCAATACGAACCAGCGCGGCGAAGATCAGGCGACGATCTCTGCGAATGCCGCGAGCCTCGACGAAGCCCGCGCGAACGTCGAACTGCTGCAAGCGCAGATCGCGCAATCGTCGATCGTCGCGCCGTTCGACGGCCAAGTCACGCAGCGTCTGCTCGACGCCGGCGCGTATGCGGGCACCAGCAGCGGTGTCTTCGTGCTCGCGCAAGTCTCGCGCGTTTACGTCGTTGCGAGCGTCCCGGACGTCGACCTTTCCACGGTGAACCGCGGCAAAGCCGTTACGTTCACGACCGCGAGCCTTTCGGGGCGCACATTCCATGGAAGCGTCTTTGATGTGAACACGACGCCGACGTCGGGCACGCTCAGCTACCGCGTACGGCTTCTCCAACCCAATCCCGATCTCGCACTACGCGGGGGCATGTTCGCAACCGTCACCGCGCTGCGCGCACGCCATAGCGGCGTACTGCTCGTACCGATCGCGGCAATCATCGCCGGCGCAGGCAACGCTTCGAGCGTCTTCGCGGCCGAGGGCGGTAAAGCCAAGAGCGTTGCGGTGCGAATCGGCTTACAAACCGATACGAATGCGGAGATAACCGGTCCGGGTCTAAAGCCGGGGACTACGGTGGTCACCTCGCCGCCGACCGGGCTGCAGGACGGTTCCCCGATCCGCGGTCCCGGCGCGAAGCCGGCGGCGGCGCATTGATGCTGCGTCTTTTTGTCGAGCGGCCGATCCTCTCCGGTGTGATAGCCGCGCTCATCTTGCTCGGCGGACTCGCATCGATTCCCAATCTTCCGATCGATCAGTACCCCGCGATTTCGCCGCCGACGGTCACTGTAACCAGTACGTACATCGGCGCGAACGCGCAAACGGTCGAGGCCGCCGTTACCAACCCACTCGAGGAGGAAATCAACGGAGTTCAAGGCCTGCAGTACATGTCGTCGACGTCGTCCAACGCCGGCGTGTCGACCATTACCTGCACGTTCGATCCGTCGCGTAGCGTCGATCTGGCGGCGGTGGACGTGCAAAACCGGGTTCAAAACACACAAGGTGAATTACCGGCGGCGGTCACTCAAACCGGTACGCAGATCACGAAATCTTCCGGCGGGTTCCTCATGGCGATCGCCTTTACGTCGAAGAATCCCGCCGTAACGCCGCTCGTACTCAGCAACTTCTTGGATCGCAACATCAGCGATCCGCTCTTGCGCGTTAGCGGCGTCGGTAACGTAATCATCTTCGGCGCGCGACGCTATGCGATGCGCATCTGGCTCGACCCTAATAAGCTGCAGTTCTATGGGCTCGGCGCGAGCGACGTCACCACGGCCGTGGCCGACCAAAACGTTCAGGTACCGGCGGGATCCGTCGGCGCAGAACCCGCTCCCGCTGGGCAGCCCGATACGATTAACGTCCAAGTCCCGGGCGAACTAGACGACGCGAAATCGTTCGGCAATGTCATTATCAAACACGGTGCGGACGGTTCTATCGTGCGCCTCGCGCAGGTGGCTCGAGTGGAACTCGGCGCGCAAGACTACACACAATCGCTAAGTTACGATCGCAAAACGGCGCTCGGCCTGGGGATCCAACTCAACAGCGGCGCCAATGCCACCGCCGTAGAGAAGATGGTGCTTAGTACGCTCCAAGGGCTCAAACCGATCTTCCCGGCCGGCGTCGAGTACGCGGTACCCTACGATACGACAGTCTTCATTAACGAATCGCTGCACGAAGTCATCGTAACGCTCCTGATCGCAATCCTCCTGGTCGTCGCGACCATCTTCTTATTCTTGCAAGATTGGCGCACGACACTAATTCCGGTGATCACCATCCCGATCTCACTCATCGGCACGTTCTCATTCGTCGCCGCGTTCGGTTTCTCGATCAACACGCTCGTCCTTTTCGGCCTCACGCTCGCGACCGGCCTCGTCGTCGACGACGCAATCGTGGTGATCGAAAACATTTCGCGCGTACTTGGGGAGGCGGGCAATACGAAAAGCCGGCGCGATGCGACGGTCGACGGTCTCGGTGAAATCGCGAGCGCGGTCATCGCGACGTCGGTCGTCCTGCTCGCAGTCTTCATCCCGACGGCGCTCGTGCCCGGCATTACCGGCTCGATCTACAAGCAGTTTGCCCTGACGATCGCATTTTCGATCACCCTCTCGGCAGTACTCGCCCTTACGCTGACTCCGGCACTCGCCGCTTTATTCATGGGTACCGAGACAAAGCCGCGCTTTATCGTTTTCACCCTTTTCAACAAAGGTCTCGGCTGGCTTACGGAAGCCTACGGCAAGGTGCTGCACGGCGTCGTCCGGCTGCGCTACCTCGTCTTCGCGGGTCTAGCCGGCTTACTCGTCTTGACGACGCTGCTGTTCCTCGCGACGCCCACCGGCTTTCTTCCCAACGAAGACCAAGGCGTCATATTTTCCAGCATACAGGCTCCCGACGGTGCGTCACTCAACGTCTCGAATTCCGTTCTGACGCAAATCGAGAACGACGCATTCCGCAATCCGAACGTCGCCCACGTCTTCGCCGTCGGCGGTTACAACTTCAACGGTAGTGCGACCAATGCCGGACTCGCTTTTATTGCGCTCAAACCCTGGAAAGACCGTAAAGGAACCGCGAATTCCGCCGAAGGCGTGATCGAGGCTCTGCAACCGGAGGTCGCGCGCATTCCGCAGGCCACTGTCGTGCTTATCAACCCGCCTTCGATTCAAGGGCTGGGAACCAGCGGCGGCTTCGACTTCGAACTCGAGGATTACCAATCAGGACCGCTCGCCGATCTCGGTGCCGCGAGCGGGCAGCTCATCGCGTCGGCGAATCAGGATCCGTCTCTATCACATGTCTATACCACCTTCCAAGCGAGCGGGCCGCAAATCAACGCGGTCGTCAATCGCGCCGCGGTCGAGCAACTCGGCGCGAACATTCCCGACGTCTTTAACGATATTTCGACCGCGCTCGGCAGCACCTACGTCAACAACTTCACGTACCTGAACCGCACCTATCGCGTGTACGTGCAGAATGACGCGCAGTTCCGCAAGAACGCCCTCGACATCTCGCGCGTCATCGTTCCCAACACGTCCGCGACGAGCACGACGGTTGCGAGCGGACCACAGCTGACGACACCGAGCGTCGGTACGACGACAACCTCGTCGATTGGCTCCGGCACGGCGACGGTACCGCTCGCGAGTCTCGTCGCTGTGTCGAATGGAACGGGATCGCCGTCGATCACGCACTATCAGCTCTACCGTTCGGTCGAAATCCAAGGCAGTGCGGCGCCCGGCAAAAGTTCGGGACAAGCGATAACTGCGATGCAGAAGCTCGCCGCGAAGCTCGACGTCTCGCGCTTTCATTATCAATGGACGGGGATCTCGCTCGATGAGACCGAGTCCGGCGCGACGACGATCCTCATCTTCGCCCTTGGCATCATCGTCGTGTATCTCGTGCTCGCGGCGCTCTATGAAAATCTCGGCGACCCGCTCGTCATTTTGCTTTCCGTTCCGGCCGCGCTGCTCGGCGCCGTCGGCTTACTCTTGCTGCGGCATATTACGAGCGACGTCTACGCGCAGATCGGCTACGTCATGCTCATCGGGCTCGCGGCGAAGAACGCGATCCTCATCGTCGAGTTTTCAATCCAACAGCGTAAGGACGGAAAGTCGCCGAGCGATGCCGTGATCGCAGCTTCGCAAACGCGGTTACGGCCCATTCTGATGACGTCGATCGCCTTTATCGCAGGCTTGTTGCCGCTGGTATTTGCGAGCGGCGCGGGCTCCGCGAGCCGCCAGTCGCTCGGCACCGCGGTCGTTGGCGGCATGCTCGTCTCGACGGTCCTGAACCTGTTCGTCGTACCCGCGATGTATCTTATTATAGACGGATTCGGGGCGCGGCTCGGCAAGGTAATGGGCCGTCTTTCCGGCCATGCCCCTGCGGCGGGGCAAGCGACACAATCCCCAACGACTGCCTCGAAATGAAGATGCACCAGCGTTGCCTTCAGTTTGCCGAACGAGCTCGAAACCGCTGCGCCTGCGAGCGCAGATCAGACGGAACGTGTCGAAGCGCTTGGGCGAGTCGGTTACGACCGCGACGCTAAAAATTACGGAAGATCGATCGTTGGAGGAATGGCGGGCTTCAGCCAACGTGCGACTCCGATCAAGGACGTCGGACTGTTCACCGAGACGGCGAAACAAAGCACGACGCCGACGCCGATTACAAGCTTACTCCTAGATTACTCAGAACGAAACCGGCGCCGAGTCGGCATCTGAAAAGCTCGGCGACCGCCAAAAGCGTAGAACGGCCGCATTTACTGGTTCTCGATTGAGGAGAAACACGATGAAAATCATTTGTGTCGAGGAGCACCTGAGCGACCAAGATCTATTAGCGGCAGGTCAGCTGAAACGGGAGGCCGATGCGGCGTACTTTACAGAGGTCGGTGCCGACTTCGAGGGGAGTCTTGACGATGGTGACGACAAACGCCCGATGGAAATCGATTTCCAAACATCGAGTAGGCTCTTAACCGATGTGGGCGCCGGGCGCATTGCAGCGATGGATAAGCATCGGATCGACATGCAGATCCTATCGTATAGCAATCCCCCGCAGGATACACCAGCCGACCAGGAGATCGAACTCGCGTGCAGAGCCAATAATAAGCTCGCCGCGCTGGTTCGGGCCAATCCCAGACGCTTTGCCGGATTTGCCACTCTGCCGTGGCAGCACCCAAAGGCCGCTGCGGACGAACTCGAACGTGCGGTGAAGGAATTAGGTCTTATTGGGACGCTTCTTCTCGGGCGGCCCGGCGATGTTTTTCTCGATGATCCGCTATTCGATCCGATTTTAGAAAAGCTGCATGAACTTCGCGTGCCGGTTTATATGCATCCCGGCTACCCTTTGCCGCAAGTACAACAGCGGTATTACGGCGGTCTCGATAAGCAAGTTAGTGCGAGGCTCTCGCTCTTCGGATGGGGCTGGCATAATGAAGCGGGTGTTCATCTGCTTCGGGTACTTCTCTCCGGGAGATTCGAGCAGTATCCGAACCTGCGCGTCATCAGCGGGCACTGGGGAGAAATGGTTCCGTTCTACCTGCAGAGGCTCGATGATTCGATTCCGCAAAAAGTCACGCAACTATCGCGTTCGATCACGGAAACTTTCAAGCAGCACGTCTACATTACTCCGAGCGGAATGCTGAATCTGCCTCACTTTCAATTCATCCATACGATCGTCGGTGCGGACCGACTACTGTATGCGGTCGACTATCCGTACCTAACGCTCGCGGGCGCCCGGCGCTTCTTGGAGACGCTTCCGATCAGCCAAGCAGAGAAGGAGAGAATCGCACATGGGAACGCCGAGGAATTGTTTCGTCTCACGTAGCGGCAACGCATCGAGACGTGATGTTGGGTGGGTTCCGTGGACACTTGCCCAGTGAGGGCGAAAGAGGTCCACT
>CAXTIY010000032.1:0-15671 GCA_964244215.1 uncultured bacterium | reverse complement strand
CCGCTAGCGCCTCGTTGTACGCCGACTCGCGAACGGCGCGTAGCGATTGCTCGGAGCGATCGATGCCGTCGACGCGGTCCCCCGGGTAGTGATCGACCGCAACGAGAGGGTCGTACACGATCTTCCAGCCACGCTTACGTACGGCGAGCGAAAAAGCCGTATCGTTGCTGCGCTGCGCGCCCGCTCCACGCAAACGTTCATCGAAACGAACGCCTTCGACTGCGGCGATGCGATAACTCATGTTCGAACCCTTGAGCACGTCGACCATGCGTGCCGGGCCGGAACCGCAGTGATGATTACCGATCGGCTTACCGAACCACTCGATCACGCCGACGCGCTTCATCTCTCTGATACCGTTCTCGCCGTCGATAAAATCGCGACCGCCCACGCCGCCGATCTCCGGGTCGGAGGCGAAATGGGATTCGATTTTGGCGAGCCAGTCGGGCCGCGGCGCTGCGTCGTCATCCGTAAAACAGACGATGCCGTCGCGTACTCGCTCGAGCGCCGCGTTGAGCGCCGCGACTTGCCCGGGAACGAACACGTACACGACCTCTAAAGGGAGCGTGGCCGAAGCCTGTCGCGGGGTGAGGTACGCCTTCGACTCTTCGTCGGCATTTTGGCAGACGACGATGACGCGATCCGCCGGCCGCGTTTGCTTCTCAAGGGCGTCGAGGCAACGGTCGAGATCGTACGGCCGCCGGTACGTCGGCACGATTACCGTCATCGGACCGTTCGCACGGCCGTCGCTTGCGGCGGGCTGATTCACAACGCTGGTAAAGGTTCGTCTTTCGTACGTAGCACTCATACCGTTCATGCGATACCCTCGCTGGAGCTCGCTCTTTCATACTCCTGGACGATCAGTTCGTAAGCTTTTATCACCGGAGCGATTCGTAAGCCGTCTTCACGTAAGGAGCGCACCTGCGAAGAAAGAAGACGTTGCGATATGTCCGCATCTACAAGCGAGCGACTTCGATTGGCAATCGTTACGCCACGCGTCGTACGCGGCGACGGACAAGGACGCGTCAACTATGAAATTTTGCGCTACGCTCTAATGCGCGGAGCCGAAGTTACCGCCGTAACGACGGCGCTAGCGCCGGAACTCGAACACGCAGAACGAGTTCACTGGATACGCGGTGGTTACCCTTCGCTACCGTCGAGCCTCTTACGCTCGCAAGCTTACTCTTTGCAAAGCGGACGTTGGTTCGCCAAGCACAACTTGGAATTCGACGTGATCCAAAGCAACGGCGGCGTAACGCTCGCCAAGAGCGACGTTAACACGGCGCACTTCGTACACGGCGCTTGGGCGAAATCGGACGCGCATACGTCGCGCTTCAATCGCAACGCCTACGGTCTCTACCATCGCATATTGACGGCGATGCATGCGGGGCAAGAACGCGTCGCGTATCGCCGAGCGCGCCACGTCGTAGCGATCTCCGAACAAGTAAAGCAGCAACTTATTTCTATCGGCGTCGCCGAAGCGAAAATTTCGGTTATCTATAACGGCGTCGATACGGTCGAATTCTCGCCCGGGAAATCCGTGCGTGGCGAACTCGGGTTACCCGAAAATCGATTTCTCGCGCTATTCGCGGGCGATATGACGACGCCACGCAAAAATCTCGACACGGTACTCGAAGCGCTCCGCGCGGCGCCGGACGTGCATCTCGTCGTCGTCGGCGCGCTAGAAAAAAATCCGTATCCGGAGCGCGTGTCTTCCATGGGGCTCGCCGAGCGTGTAACGTTTCTCGGCTTCCGTCGAGATCTGCCGGCCATCATGCGTTCGGTCGACGCGTTCGTTTATCCATCGCGGTACGAGCCGCTCGGCCTCGTGGTGCTCGAAGCCTTATCGTCGGGCCTTCCGGTCGTGACCGTACGCGCTACGGGAGCGTCGGAATTAATCGGGCCCGAGGCCGGTTTCGTCGTCGAAGATTCGCTCGATCACCAGGGAATCGCAGCAGCCATGACGCGTCTCGCGAAGGAGCCGGCGCTGCGAGCCGAGATGGCACGCGGCGCGCGTGCCGTTGCCGAACGCTACACCTGGGACGCCATGGCGCAGCGCTACTACGAACTCTACGAACGGCTCGCACATGCCCATTCTCGTCTCGAATAACTATCCGCCGACGCGGGGCGGCATTCAGACCATGATGTCGCGCGTAGCGGAATCGCTTGCGGAGCGTGGCCGTGAAGTCGTCGTGGTGGGTCCGAGAGAAGACGGTAGCGATCCATACGACGCCGCCGTTCCGTATCGAATTCTGCGCTATACGGCCAGGTGGCGACCGCGCGAAGTATTCGCGATCGCCCGATCGTACGTGCGCGCGTTACGAATCGCACGCGACCGCGTTACGATCGCATCGGTCTGGTGGCCGGTCGGCTTCGCGCTCGTCTTAATTCCGCGCCGCTTCCGCGGGCCACTCGCGATGATCGCACACGGGACCGAGATCTCACCGAGCCGCACCGGAACGCGACAGAAAATTATGCGTGCGGTGTTTGGCCAAGCCGACGTTATTCTCGCCAATAGCCGCTTCACGCGCGGTCTACTCGAACGAGCGGGCGTCGGCGGCGACATTCGCGTGGTTTCGCTCGGCGTCGATATGGAACCCGTGGCGCCGGCACGTTCTTCCGAACCGACGATCCTTTCCGTCGGAAGACTCGTCGCAAGGAAAGGCTTCGACCACGTAATCGACGCGCTGCCCGCACTCCGTAACGAGTTTCCGTCTCTCCATTACGAGATCGTCGGTTCGGGTCCCGAGCGCCCGGCGCTCGAAGCCCGTGCCGTACGTCTCGGCGTTACATCGCACGTCACGTTTCTCGGTAGCGTTTCCGAAGAGGAACTGCGACGTGCCTACGCGCGAGCTTGGTGTTTCGCTTTACCCGTTCGCAATATCGCAGACGACGTCGAGGGCTTCGGCATCGTTTATTTGGAAGCGGCTATGGCGAGCTTGCCTGCGATCGGAGGGACGGCGTCCGGTGCGGCGGATGCAATCGTCGACGGCAGCACGGGCCTACTCGTCGATGGAACGAACGTGACCGTAATTGCGGAAGCGCTCGCGACGCTACTGCGCGATCGTGCCGAGTCGGAGGCAATGGGAGCGAGCGGACTGCAGCGCGCGCTCGAATTTACGTGGACGCGTACGACGGATCAAATTCTCGCCGCTCTACCACAAGCGACGCGCGTCTAGACGTACGTAAGCGAAACGTCCGAAAGCCACGCGATCGTAGCGCGTAAGCCTTCTTCGAGCGGAACCTTCGGCTCCCAACCGAGCGAACGCGCTACCGTTAATTCGGGTTTGCGACGCTGCGGATCGCCTTCGCGCGGGGGCAAATGTTCGACGACGAACGGCAGACCCGATGCGCGCGCAAACGCTTCGGCGATTTCGAGAATCGTGCGCTCTTCGTCGTTACCGATGTTGACCGGTTGCAGCGTCGCTTGCGGCGACTCGACGACCAGCATCAAGAGCGCGATCGCATCTTCAATATACGTCATCGAGCGCGTTTGCAAGCCCGTTCCATGAATCGGAAACGGCCGCCCGGCCGCTGCGGCTTCCGCGAGCGCCGGTATCAAACGCCCGTCAGCCGGCGACATGCGCGCGCCGTAACAGTTAAAGAATCGCGTCAGGCGACCGTCGAGTCCGCGGCTTCGAATCGCGACGGACACGGCAGCTTCAGCAAAGCGCTTGCCTTCATCGTAGCAAGCGCGCAAACCGATCGGATCGACGTTTCCGAAATACGTTTCGGGCTGCGGATGCACGAGCGGGTCGCCGTAGACTTCGGAGGTAGAGGTGAATAAGAAACGCGCGCCATGCTCGAGCGCGATATCGATGAGCGACATCGTCCCGAGGCCGTTAACGGCCAACGTTTCCCACGGATGAGAACCGTATGCATCGGGGCTCGCGGGGGACGCCAGATGAAACATACGCGAGATGCGACGGCCGGCGAGTGCCGGGGCCAAAGCCGCACGCAAAGCATCCGTCGTTTGAGCGACATCGAGATAGACGAACGTCGCGCGGCCGGATTCCGTAGCCGCTCCGATGTTTCGCACGTTCCCGGTCGAAAGATTATCGACGATGATGACGTCATCGCCGCGCAATAACAAGGCATCGACGAGATGGCTTCCGACGAAACCCGCGCCACCCGTGACGAGACTTAACACGATCCGGACCCCTTGCCTAAGGTAATATTGATGCTAACCGAGCCGGACGCCAAGCGGCGACGCGCTCTTATTATCGTCGATCGAACGTAAACGCGCTCCGTTCGTCGTGATGTCGGCGATATGGCCGCTGTTGAAATCGCGGATCGCCTGACCGCGCGTCGTAACCACACCGAGAACCGGCGTCTGCGACGAGCGCAACACTTTAACGAATTCTCGATCGGCATCGAGCGCGGCGCGTCCGTGTTTAAATGCAATCACGACCCCGTCCGATTCGCTCGTGAGAACGACGGCCATTCCGCTTGCAACGAGCACCGCCGTGTCGATGATCGTGTACTCGAAGTGCTCGCGCAAACGCGCAAACGTGGCCTGTACGGCCTCGACCGAACACGATGCGACGACTCCCGGTGAGGTTAGCCCGAGCCGTGAGGGCTCTCCACGAACGCCCGGTGTAACGTACTGCAAGATATCGAACGGAAGCACGTCGAGCTTCGGAGCCGAGCCGACGCCCGGTGCGCTAAATCCGTCCGCGTTACCATCGACGAGTAAGACACTATGACCCACACCGGCGAGGCCATGAGCGAGCGCCGTGGCGACGAGGCTCTTCCCATCCCCACGAGCCGCCGATGTAATGGCAATCACGCCGGGTACGTCGACCTCCGCCTCGATACGCGCGCGCGTCACATCGAGACGGTTAACGATAGCGGCGAGATCCACGACTATACCGAACCGATGTGTGGCGTACCGTAGAGCGTTTCGGCGTCTTCGCTCGTACGGATCCGCGGATCGAGTGCTTCGGCGGCATATGCGGCGCCGATCGCCATGGCGAGGATCAACGCGGCAATCATTACCGAAAGGACCGTTCGCGAGATCTTCGGTGAGGCTGCGGTTGCGTGGTCGAGCACGATAAGCGAACCGAGGGAAGCCGCTTGCGCCTGATCTGCCAGCGTCGTTTGCAGACGCAGTTCGAGTTGGCCGAACGCCGTTGCGGCGCTATCGCGCTGTAAACGAAGCTGGTTCGCGGCGACGCCTTCGCGAGGCAGATCGGTCAAACGCGCGTGGGTCGTTGCGATTTCGGCATCGATTGCTTTGAGCCGCGCACTGTCGCCTGCGACTTGCGCCGCAGAAGCACGCTGCGTCAGAACGACTTGCGCGTACGTTTGGCTCGCACCCACGTGCTGCGCCGCACTCGTAGCGGCCGTGCGATCCACGGCAGCGCCCTCGAGGCGAACCTTCTCTTTTAATCCGGCGAGGCCAGGAAACGAATCCGTATAGCCGGCCTTTTGCGACTCGTAATCAGCGACGTCTTTCGATTGTCCGGCGCGCAGGGCGACGTACACGGGATCGGAAGCCAGCGCTTGCTCGCGAATGACGCTCCGCAGGCCCGCCCGCTCTCCACCGGCACCGGCGGAAGAAGCAGCCCGATCGGCGACATACGTCGCGTAGGTTTCGCCACGCTTGGATTCGAGATCGTCGAGTCGCGCCGAGATCGTCTCGAGCGCCTGCGGCGAACCGACGAACGAATTGTTTTGAACCGCGTGTTGCAGACGCGCATCCAGGTCGCGGATTTTGGCTTGGCGGTCCGCGAGTTGGCCATGCAGCGTGTCGATCACTTGATCGTACTGATGCGTAGCGAGTTCTTTGTACTCGACGACCGTCGCATCCGCGATGGCGTTCGCCATGGCGAGCGCACGAGCCGCGTTCTTCGACCGGTACGTTACCGGTACGACATTCGACCGCGGCGATGCCTTAACGGAAGTAGCGTCGCGGAAATCATCGATCGAACCCGGGATGTGAAGCTGCGACTTGACGCGCTCCATCACACCGGCGCTTAGAATGAGATCCGGCAGATCGGTGCCGGAGAGCACCGAATTCGTCGGATTACCGACCGTCGTCACTTCGGACGTCGCCGTGTACGTCGGACGCGTCATCGATATTAAAAAGGGACTCATAATCAGCGCGAGAACGAGCACGCCGGCGACGAACCAACGACGCTCCCATAAGACACTTGTGAACGAACCAAGCTTCATGACTTTTCCTTTAATGGAAGCGGATTAGCCCGCTTGCGCGAGTTCGACGACGGCGGGAACGGCGACCGGGGCCTGTCGACGGCCGATGCCGCGATAGACTAGACCGGCTGAAGTAATGGCATCCATATCCAACACGTTCCTTCCGTCGACGATTAAGCGGCGAGTAAGACGGTCGGCAAGTGCGCGAGGATCGACGGCCCGGAATTGAGGCCAGTCGGTAAGTACGAGAAGGACGTCGGCGTCGGCCGCATCGAGCGCCGAAGCTGCAAGCTTACAAGGAAGCGCGTGTTCCTTGTCTTGGAACGCCGGGTCGAAAGCGATGATATCCGCCCCGCGGGACGCGAGATCTTCGACCACGCGAATCGCGAGTGAATCCCGGACGTCGTCCGTGCCACCCTTAAAGGTAAGGCCCCAGACGCCGACTCGCACGCCCGCCATACTGCCGCCGAGCTCGCTCTCGAGCACGTCTACGACGCGGCGCGGTTGCCGGTCGTTGACGTCGAGCGTCGCGTGCAGCAGGTCGTAATCGGCATTCGAGTTACGCGAAAGGTGGATGAGGCTCTTAAGATCCTTTTCGAAGCACGGACCGCCGAAGCCGATACCGGGGTTGAGGAAAAGCCGGCCGATGCGCCGATCGTGACCGACCGCTTCGAGAACGTCGAGGGCGTCGGCATCGATCTCGTCGCACAGATTCGCAACTTGGTTCGCAAAGCTGATTTTCATGGCGAGGAACGCGTTGGACATGCCCTTCGCGAGCTCGGCGTTACGTAGCGACATACTGAGGATCGGGCGATTGAGGTGGGCGAAGAGGCCGCCGTAGCGAGCCGCCACGACCGCCGTCTCGGCGCCGACCACGATGCGGTCCGGGTTGAGGAAGTCGGGTACGGCGGAACCTTCGCGCAAAAACTCAGGCGCGTAGGCGACATCGGCCTTGCCACGTAAGGCATCGGCAACCCACTCGGAAGTCCCCGGCGGAACCGTCGAGCGTAGCACGACCGTCTTGCCCGAGATATCCATCGTCGCGAGCCGGCCGACGACATCGTAGATGCCGGACAGGTTCGCCGAGCCATCTTCTTGCGAAGGCGTTCCGACGGCAACGATGATGAATTTCGCGCCGTCGATTGCGGTCGCGAGATCCTCGACGAACGTGGCCGAGCCGCCCTGCAGATGCCGGGCGAGCGCTTCGGAAATACCCGCTTCTCTGTACGGGGTGACGCCGCGCTGCAGCTGATGCACGCGCTCCGTCATGATGTCGTAGCCGACGACCTTATGGCCGAATTCGGCGAATCCGATGACGCATGCCATCCCGACATATCCGGTTCCGACGATGGCGATTTTCGTTGGTTTTGAAGTGGTGTCCACGATAATAGCCTCAGTAAGCTCCATGAGATGAGAAGATCGCTCGTACCGTTTTGACGAGGATTGCACCGTCGGTGATCGGCGATGCGGACGTTATGTACTTCAGATCGAGGGCGGTTGCTTCGGGCCGGTGCAAGGGGACGACCGATCGGCACTCGACTTGCCAAAGGCCCGTAATTCCCGGAGTGACCATGTGCCGCAACTGCTGCCATGGCGCGTACTGACGTACGACGAACGGCATTTCGGGACGCGGTCCGACGAGAGCCATCTCTCCCCGAAGAACGTTAAAAAGCTGTGGAAGTTCGTCGATCGAGAGCTTCCGTAAATAGCGGCCGATCCGCGTGATCCGCGAATCGCGTGCCTGCGTCGGTGAGAGCTGATCGCCGCACGCGTCGCTGCGCATCGTCCGCAACTTATATACATCGAACAGCCGGCCGAAACGACCCACGCGCTTTTGCACGAATAAGATCGGGCCGCCGTCTTCAGCTTTGATCGCGACGGCCGCGACGGCGAGGATAGGCGCGGCTACGATAAGTGCGAGCGAAGCGACGGCAACATCGATGCAACGCGCGACGCGGCGATAAGCGTGATTTTCGCGGTAAAGAAATTCCGGCGGACGGCGCACCGCCTCGGATAATTCTGCCAGCATCGCACTCATAAGTAACGCAGGTTACTCGCTGCGAAGATACCTTGAAACAACAAGCTGAAATCGATCTTATGACCTTCGGGAACGAAGACCGTATCGCCGTCCGCCAATTGCGGATTAGCATCCGGCGCGCCATGCGTCAGTTTCGTGACGTCGTAGGTCTGCTGCACGCCTTGATGGATTACGCCGACGTGCCGGATATCGCCGTACTTGGTCGGGCCACCGGCGAAGTACAGCGCACTCAGCAGCGAACCGTCGCCTTGCAGCAGCACGTTGCCCGGTTTTTCAACTTGACCGACGACGCCGATCCGGGAGCCGTGGGGCACGTAGATCGAATCGCCGGCTTGCGCGGGCGCTCGATACGCGGGGCTCGAGGTCGTGACGACGCTCTGCGTCGTGCCGCGCGTCAACACGAACTCGACCGAGGACGTTAGTTCGTCCGTACCGCCGACTTGCATTACCGCGTTCGACAAAGGTTCGTCGCTGTCGAGATGTGCGACGCCCGGCTGCTTCACGTCGCCCTTGACCGCAACGGCGATCGGTTTCTGCGAGAGCTTGATCGTGTCGTCGGGCTGGAGCGCGGGACCCGAATTTCCACCCGCCGTTAAACCGACCGCATCGATCGGCGCGGAATCTTTTCCGTCGCGTTGGATGATGACGTGCTTGGTGTCGATGCTGCCGTACTGTAACTGCCGCGAAGCGATTTGGCTCGGATCGGCGGGAGTCGTTCCCGTCGCGCCGACGCCTTGTTGGATTTGCGCCAGAGCTCCGGCGAGCGTCTCACCGGGCGAATACGGAAGAATGCCTCCGGGGCCGCCGGCGACGAAAATGTTCTGTCCCTGTGCGACGAGTTGCACGTCGACGGCCGGCTTGCGAACGTAAGGCGCGAGGCGCTCGGCGATGCGAGACGCGAGTTGCGCGGGCGAAGCGTTCGCCGCATCCACGAGTCCGGCAACGGGGACCGACACGTGGCCGGTTGAGTCGAGGGGAGCGCTCGTCGCGCCGAGTTCGGGGTGGTTGTAAACGTTAACCGAAACTTTATCGCCCGGATGCAAAGTAGTTGCCACCGCGGCACTAGCGCACAGCAACGACGCGACGGTCATCGCTATAACGGCACCATTCCGAATGAACATAAGCTACTTAACCTCCTGGGCGAACAACGCGGCCTCTGCACTTAACCTAAGCGACCGTAGTCCCGACGCGTTACGACTTATAGGACACCACAGTGCAATTTCCGGGACAAGGGCCAAATGGCGCAACATCTATGGACTCAATCGCGAAGTTAATCGTAATCTTACAGTTGCGCGCGGCATTCCGTGTGTCAACGCAGACAATTCCGCACCCGTTTCACGTCAGGACCTTTTCGACGGAACGGCCCCTTCGAACCTAGCCGAGGAAGGGAGAGAACCGTGAAAAGATGTTACCTCAACTCGCGCCCGTGAGGAAACTATCCATATTTTTACGGGCCGATGAATTAGGCTACCGCGAACGGTTTCGCATTGCCACGGATGCACGTCACACTTGTTGCCCGAATTGTTAAAAGATTCATAAGTTCTTAACTAACCCCGAAACCGGGGGGCTCGAGCCCCCCCCCGGCGGTCGTCGGCTCTTACGAAGCGGAGCGCATGGAACGCCACGCGTGCAGTGCCGCTTTTGCCGTGCGCTTAAGACGCTTACGAAAAGCTTGCTCGCCCTCGAAGAACCAACGTAAGCCGAAGCGTAAGGCCAGTAGCCGGATCCATAGTGCGGGCGCGGGCGAACCCGCGAGCTCTTGCAGCAGCGCCGTCAACTCCGCGCGTTCGGCCGGATTATACTGTGCCGCAAAACATTCGGCGGCATGATGCACGGCGAGCTTGCGCCGCTCCCGCGAGAGGACGTTCGTGTTCCAGCCGCGCCGCACGAACGCAGGCGTAAACGCCTCGTCGAAAATTCGGATATAGCCGCGCAGTTGGAGACCCTTGCGTTTCGAGCGCGCGCGCTTGGGATCGGTCCAGACGCGATACCGCGCTAAGATTTCGTCGCAATACACGTTGCCGTAGCCGGCGTCCGGCATGCGCACCGAGAGATCGTAATCTTCTACGAAGTCGGGGCGCCCGCGATAGTAGTCCAGCTCGCGTAGCGGAGCTGCCCGAAACATGACGATGTTCGCTGCAACGCGATAACCCGTCACCGCATCTCGCAAGGCTCGCTCCGCGCTTCGGAAGCCCGTCGGCCGTGCGACTCGCGTAACCGATATCGGCACGCCTTCTTCGTCGATCACCTGGACCGCCGAATGAGCGTAACCGGCGCTCGGGTTCGCGAGCATAAGCGCGAGCAACGTTTCGACGTAGCGGGGCTCCATGATATCGTCGGAATCGAGGCGGATGACGAACTCGGTTTGCGGCTGCGCGAGCAGCCACGTATTGTTTGCCGAGATGTTGAGGTTATGAGGCTGCACGTGATAGCGCAACTGCGGATATCGTTGCGCGAGAGACGCGAGCACGGCCGCGGTATCGTCCGTACTCGCGTCGTCGGAAACCCATACTTCGACTCCGGGATACGTTTGATTGCAAGCGCTCGTCACCGAAAGCGTGAGATAGCGGCTTTGATTGTAAGTCGGGATGCAGACGGCAACGGTCGCGCGAGGAGTCATCGTGCCGGACCCTTCGCGCCCGAGATGCGAACCATCTTCTGCTTCGTACGATTGCTTCGCGCGAGCGCACGCGATGGAACAGGCATGAATTAAGTTACGTTCCACGTGTATGTTGACGATTGATAAGCGCGGTGTGCTGCGCATCGCTTCTGCCCTCGCGCTCGTCTTAAGCGCGGGCGGGCGCACCGAGGCGGCAGGCCCCGGCACCGGCCCCGCGGTCGCGCCGGCCGATTCGTTCGTCGACGCGATCGGCGTCGACTCGCACTTTAATTATCGCGATTCGCCTTACGTCTTGGAGTGGCCGGCCTTGAGCGCGGCGTTGATCGGCTCGGGCATACGACACATCCGCGACGGCGGGTCGCCCGCCTCGGATTACGACGCTCGCTTGGCGACGCTCGGCGAACACGGTATCAAGCACGGTGCGGGCTTCTCGATTCGGGCCACGCCCGAAGTGATTAAGTCGCACATCGCGGCCTTCGAGCCGTATCTCGAAGACGTCGAATCGCCGAACGAATACGATTCCTCGAAAGATCCGGATTGGGTCGCGAATATCGTCGCATTTCAAAAAATGCTCTATACGCTCGTGCACGGCGATTCCGCGTACGCCGGGATCAAAGTGCTCGGTCCGCCACTCGCGCGCCAACAATATTATTCGCAACTCGGACCGCTCGACGCGTACGAAGACGCGGCCAACCTCCACATCACGACCTGCGATCTCAATCCCGGCACGGACGACGAGCGTCGAGGCTCGATCGTCTACACGCACTCGCTCATTCGCACGAGCACCCGGACGAAGCCGATTTGGACGACCGAAACGGGCTACAACGACGACATGACGAGGCCTTGCGCGCTCGCCGACGACACGATCGCAAAGTACGATTTGCGCACCCTCGCGGAAAAATGGAACGCGGGCGAACAGCGCGTTTATTTTTACCAATACGCGGACATGCCGTCGGACAGAATTTTCGGAGGCATGGGGATGATGCACGCGGACGGCACGCCTAAAGTGCAGTTTACGGCGCTTTCGAGCATGGTTCACCTGCTCGCCGATCCTGGCGCTCCGTTCACGGCGCAACCGCTAGGCTTCACCCTCGGCGGCAGCGACACGAACGTGCATCACACGCTTTTGCAGAAGCGGGACGGCCGCTACGAGCTCCTCGTCTGGCTCGAAGTACGTTCTTGGGATCCGAAGAGCCGCACCGCGATCGCGGTAGAACCGCAAACGGTGCGGCTCACTCTTCCAAAAAGTATAAGGGCGGCGAAAATTTACGCCTTCACGCCGGCGTGGACGCTCGCCTCGACACCGCTCGCGCTGCGCGACGGCACGGCAAGCATTAAGGTGACCGATACCGTTTCCATCGTGGAGCTTGCTCCGTAAAAACCGTGGGGGCACAGCCTCGGGCATCCGAGAAGATGCCTGAAGATGGCACGGCTAGAGCATTTTACGGGGATGGCGATCGGGCGCTTGCGCTGGGTCGCCGGAGCCAAGAGCGGTCCTGCCGCCGTCGCCCAAACGATTCTCACCCGGATATTGATGATGGGAATCAATATCATCAACGGCGTCTATACCGCCCGTCATTTCGGCCCGAGCGGGCGCGGTACGCAGACGGCGCTCGGCATGTGGCCGAACCTGCTTTGCTTCGTCTTTACACTCGGTTTGCCGCTGGCATTGCGCTATCACGCGCGAAAACATCAGACCGATTCGGACTCTCTCGTGTCGGCCGCGCTCATACTCTCGCTGATCCTCGGGTTCATCGCGATGATCGTCGGACTCGTCATGATGCCCTTCATCATGAAGCAGTACGGACCGACCAACATTCATCTGGCGCAAACGCTGATGGTGTTCGTCCCGCTCGGGATGGTGTCGCTCATCTTAACGTCGATGCTCGAGGTGCGCTTCGATTTCACGTTCTCGAACTTCACACGTTACGCGCCGCCGTTCATCACGCTCGCGACACTTGTGACGCTCAATTCGATGCACCAGCTCACGCCGTTCTTCGCGACGCTCGCGTATCTCGTGCCACCGTGCTTTACGTCGATCGCGATGGCGGTCTACTTATTCGGTAAATTCGCGTTTACGCTCGTGGATTTCAAGCGCTCCGTGCGACGGCTGGTCGGCTTCGGAATCAGGATTTACGGATCCGACGTGCTCGGGACGTTCGGGCAACAGATCGACCAGTTTCTCGTCGTCGGACTCCTCGCCGCAGCCGACCTCGGCGTCTATACGATCGCGCTGCAAGCCTCGCGCGTCCTCAACATTTTCCAGACGTCGCTCGGGACCGTACTGCTACCGAAGATCGCAGGCTTGCCGACCAATGCGATCGTCACGATGGTCACGCGGGTCGCGCGTTTGACGACCGCCCTGACGGCGCTCTCCGGCGTCGCACTGATCGTCGTCATGCCGTTCCTTTTGCCGGGCCTCTACGGTCACGATTTTCACAAAGCCGTGATGATCTCGCAGATTCTCGTGATCGAATCGGTGCTAGCCTCGGCCGCGGCCGTTCTCATTCAGACGTTCACCGCGACCAATCGACCGGGTATGGCGACGATCTTGCAACTCGTCGGCTTGAGCTTTGCCGTGCCGTTGATGCTCGTTCTCATTCCACGCCTAGGGCTCACGGGCGCCGCGCTCTCGCTACTCGTGTCGACCTCGGCGCGACTGTTACTCGCGATCGCCTGCTATCCGCTGTTGCTCAAGGTACGCGCGCCCGGCCTCATCGTCAACGGCGCCGATCTGCGTTACCTGATGGACGCGCTACGCGGTCGCCGCGAAATCATCGAAGTCGCCGACTAGCTTAAACTCGGGGAGGGCGTCAGCACGATCGCGCCCGTGCGCCGCGTGGACTCGACGCGAGCACCCGTGGGAGCCGAGAATCCTGAAGCGAGATACAGTGAGAACCAGAAGAACAGCGCCGCGAGGGCGTTATGATGGTCGGCATCGATCTCGGTTATAAATAGAACGAGTTGCGAGGCGACGGCGACGGCGAGGTAGTTGGCACCCCCTAGATTACCGCCGCGTAAATATTTTCGATACGTTCGAAACGTCGTAACGATGCCGATGAGCAGCGCCGCTTCGTAAATGAAGAAACCGATGAAACCCATCTCGAAGAATCGCGCCGCGAAACCGTTGTCGATGCCTTGACCGAGACCGCCCGCAAGCTTCGTCGAACCACCGCTCGCGCCGAGGCCCTGCCCGAGCGGTTCGCTCAGCCCTTCGGTCATCGCTTCGTCGGTTTGGTCTTGGCGGCTCATGGCCGAGGAGTCGTTGCCGATCGCTCCAAAGGTCGAAATACGCTTGGTCAAGTTATAAACCGTCGCATTGGCACCCTCGGACGCGACGACCGTCAGCAAGAGCGAGCCGACGACGACGAATGCGGCCGCGACGCCTCCAAGCGTAACGAGCACGCTTTTGCGCCTCGGCGAGAGGCAGACGAAGATCAGAACGCCGAGTGCGAGCGCGAGCCATTCCGCCCGAACCTCCGTTAGTGCAAGCGCAATAACGGGCGGCACGAGCATCAGTCCGATCCACCAGTGCGAGAGCCGCAACCGCGGAATATTGAGCAAGATCGCAAAATCGAGGTAATTCGAAAGCGGTCCGGTCGAGTTGAGCGTACCGAAAATCCGGAAATTAAAGGCCGCCGTAATGCCTTGGCCCCCTTCGACATTCGCTTGTTGGGCCCAATAGACGTCCCAGGGCGGCGGCGAAACGTATTGATAGATTCCGTAAATACTCGTGAAGACGGCGAGCCACAGAATAGAGTTCGCGTTGCGTTCGTAAACCGTCGCGAGATCTTCGCCGCTAGCCGAGCCGAGCACGATCCCGATGAGCGCCGGCACGATGAAGATCGCGACGGCATACAGCGCCGAGAATCCGCTGCCGCTTAAATACGATATGAGATACGAGTAGCCGAAGGCGATGAACCAGAGTCGCGCGACGTTGCGATAGGCGGCTCCGATTTGGCTCCACGACGTAAAGAATACGAGCACGGCCGGTAAGAGCGACAGCAGCGGCAGTATACTAAAGATCGAAAAGGCGTGAAACGACGTCTGATAGTCGACGAGGCGCCGCACTTCGGGCGCGAGCACCCACGTTGCGAAGACGAGCGTCGTATACCAGCGCCAGGCGACGACGCGACGGACCGCGCTCAGCATCTATTGCGAACTATTCGCAGAAAGCGAGCAGAGGCTGTCGGCGGGCGCAATAATGGCATTAGTAACAGTGGACCATACGCGGTATTCGCGAGGGAAGACCATTTAGTCGCAATCGGTTCGTACATCGGGCCTATTTAGTTCGACGGCCGTCTACACGTTTCGGCACTATACGTTTTCCAAGCCCCATCTTGCTTCGCTTGGAAATCCCGCCGAAACGCTTGATCGGCTAGGTCGAAATAGACCATCCGGACCGCACGCCGCTCGCCGCGTTCTTGGGTCGTCCCTTCGAACGTCCACTTGTAGCCGGTCCAAGGCTGGGCGGTGCCGACGTATGCGTCGCCCTGCGTCCGCGCGGTCCAGAGCTTTCGCGCGTCATCGTAGCGGTAATTCTCGCGAATATGAAAAGACCGAAACCCCGCCTGGAGTTCGATCGAAACGTCGATCGAGCCGTCGTCTTCGTTTTCCGCGTACGTATGCGTGCCGGTGTTGCCGGCGATCGTATCGCATTGCCACACACCGCCGACGAGATTCGCAGCGCGATCTCGCGGCAACGCCCGTTCCGCGCTCGCTCTGGCCGAGGGCGCCGCCTGCGCCGCCGTCGCCACGCGCGAGAAGCCGACTTGCGCTACCGATGAGGACGCCGCCAACAGTAATGTGAAAGGGACGGCGTGCATATGCGTGACTTGCGTCGTGAGGGCATGCTTCCTT
>CAXTIY010000031.1:5597-15812 GCA_964244215.1 uncultured bacterium | reverse complement strand
GTTCGAGAGGGCACTGCCGGATGTGATATCGGCGATCCAACGCGTTGAAACGCTGATCGAGCTAATAGAAGAAAGCCGACTTAACCCGTTTCGCGTCGGCCGAACGACCGGCCCTTCTCGGCGGGTTATGCCACAGCCGTCCACACCGTCGTGGCAAATCGTAGTCCTCATGGTAGGAAGCGGAGAAGGATTGCGGCATCCTTGGATCTTAACCTTGCAACAAAGTTCCGTAACCGCTTACATGGAGTCGCGATTGAGGCCAAGTCGGTTGTTATTGGCATCGGTCGAGGCGAACGAGGTCGACGGCTCGTCGCTCGACGAGCTGCGCATAGGACCCGTTTCACGATGAGCTCGCGCCCCGCCATCGCCGCGAAACCACAGGCAGCGCCGAATCGCCGCCTCATCATCGCTTCAATTGCGGCCGTCGTGTTGATCGTGGCAATGGCGCTCTCGACGAAGGTCGTCAAAATCGATTCGGCGGCGAACGTCGCGTCCGGCGCCTTCTCTGCCGCCACGTACGGCGCGTCCGCATTCCCGAAAGTACAAGCCGCGATCGAGCAGAAGGCGGTCGCCGCCGGTACGCTCGCAGCGGCGATCGCCAAGGACAGCGCGGCTGCGGCAAAGCAGTACGGCGTCCCCACGGGCGCTGGTCCCGAGTTTTCCGTTAAGTTTACAGGCGTCGTCGGCAAGGGTGACTTCGGCACCTACGTCGTCGCCGTCGACGGCGTTCCGAGGTCCGTCGTCGTTTCGGTCCAGACCGGGCCCGCGATTCTCGGCACCGATCTGCGCGACGCGCCGGGTACGATCGCGTTCGGAAGTTTCAAAAACCAAATCGAATATCAGAACGCCGGCGCCGCCCTGAATACCGAGATGAAAAAAGAAGTCCTAACGAAGGTCGATACCGCGAGTCTCAAGGGCAAACATGTAACCGTCGTCGGCGCTTTTCAACTGAGCGATCCCAAGAGCTGGCTCGTCACCCCGGCCAAGCTCGACGCAAAGTGATCACAGAATCAGACGTCGCACCACCCGCGCCCGGAACCGTCGTCGTCGCGGCACGCGATATCGTGAAAACCTACGGCGGCACGCGCGCCTTAAAGGGCGTTAACTTCGACATCTATCGCGGCACCGTCACAACGCTTTTCGGAGAAAACGGCGCGGGCAAGTCGACGCTGATGAAGATCCTCTCTGGCGTCGAGAAGCCTACTTCGGGAACGATCGAACTCGACGGAAGCCGCGTGGCGTTTACCTCGGCTTCCGATGCGCGCGATCGCGGCATCTCGATCATTCACCAGGAGTTGAGCTTAGCTCCGAACCTCAGCGTCCGCGACAACATCTTCATGGGTCGCGAATTGCAAAAAGCGGGCGGTGTCGATTTCGCCGAAGAGGCGCGTCAGGCGCATGCGTTGATGACCGATCTCGAGGAAGAGATCGACCCGCTAACGCCGGTCGAGAACCTGCGTCTGGGTCAGCAGCAGATCGTCGAAATCGCGCGCGCGCTCTCCGTCGATTCGCGCATCCTCATCATGGACGAACCGACGTCCGCCCTCAGCGCGACCGAAGTCGAGGTGCTGTTCAAAGTAATTCGCGATTTAACGCGGCGCGGCGTCGCGATCGTTTACATCTCGCATCATCTCGAAGAAGCATTGCAGATTACCGACCACGCCGTGGTGCTGCGCGACGGCTCGATCACGGCGACCGCCGAGGCCAAAGATATCGACCTCGAGTGGATCGTACGCAACATGGTCGGCGAAAACTTCGATCTCGGCTCGCCGCCGGAGGGCTACGCTTTCGGTGAGGTCGCGCTTTCGATCGACGATGTGTCGGTAACCGCGCCATCGGGCTCGAACGGATTCGTCGTCGATCATTTCTCGCTCGAGGTGCGCGCGGGCGAGATCGTCTGCATTTACGGGCTGATGGGCGCCGGCCGCACGGAATTACTCGAGTGCGTCGCCGGACGCATACCGCTCGCGAGCGGCCGCGTCACACTCGAGGGCAAAGACGTCTCGCGGCTCAGCATCTCGGAACGGATCGCGAGCGGCCTCGCGCTCGTACCCGAAGATCGTCAACGCGATGGGCTCGTTCAAACGATGTCGGTCGGCGAAAATCTCTCGCTGCCGAGCATCGTCTCGATGGTGAAGGGTGCCTTCGTATCGCGCCCGCGCGAACGCGAGCGCGTCGACGACGCCATTCGCGACGTGCACGTAAAGACGGCGGGCGGCGCTGCGCGCATCGGTTCTCTCTCGGGCGGCAATCAGCAAAAAGTCGTCATCGGCAAAATGCTGATGACGAATCCGAAAGTGATTCTCCTCGACGAGCCGAGCCGCGGCATCGACGTCGGAGCGAAGGCCGAGGTCTTTCGGCTGCTGACCGAACGCGCCGCGCAAGGACTCGCGGTCGTTTATTCCACTTCGGAACTTGGTGAGTGCTTAAGCATCGCGCACCGGATCATCGTCATGCGCCGCGGCAAGATTTCGGCCGAGTTCGGGCCTGGTGTAACCAAAGACGAGATTATGGCCGCGTCCGGCGAAGCCGTGATTACTGCATGATCGCCCAAGAGCGGAGCTCCGAACTATGACGAACGCGGATAGTAAGCGCGCGGCGCCAGGCGTTGCCCGCGGCGGATTCGACCTCGGCCGGGTGTTGCTCGAAGGGCGCGCCTTCTTCGCACTTATCGTAATCATCGTCGTCTTTTCGTTGCTGTCGCCGAACTATTTTGCGGTCAACAATTTTCTCGTAATGTCCTCGCACGTCGCGCTCTTCGCGATTCTCGCAATCGGCATGTTGCTGGTCATCCTCAACGGCGGCATCGATTTATCGGTCGGCTCCACGCTCGGCCTCGCGGGTGTCGTCGCGGGCTTCCTTATGCAGGGCGTCACGATTACGCAGCTCGGCATTATTTTGTATCCGCCGGTATGGGTCGTCGTCGTGCTGACGATTGCCCTCGGTGCGCTCATCGGCGGCGTGAACGGCGTTCTCGTCGCGCGCTTTAAGGTGCCCGCCTTCGTCGCGACGCTCGGCGTCATGTACATGGTACGCGGCATCGCGTTGCTTATGACTAACGGCCTCACGTACAACGATCTCGGCGGCAAACCCGATCTCGGCAACACCGGATTCGATTGGCTCGGCTTCAACTATTTGCTCGGCGTACCGATCGGCGTTCTCGTGATGGTAGTCATCGCCGTCATCGTCACGCTCGTGCTCGGGCGAACGGCGTTCGGGCGCTGGCTGTACGCCTCCGGCGGCAACGAACGAGCAGCCGAACTCTCGGGCGTTCCCGTTAAGACCGTACAACTTTCCGTGTACATGCTCTCGGGCATCTGCGCCGCAATAGCGGGGCTCATCTTATCCTCGGAATTGACTTCCGCCGGCCCGACTGCAGGCACCACCTATGAATTGACGGCCATCGCCGCCGTCGTTATCGGCGGCGCCGCCTTGACCGGCGGCCGCGGCAACGTCCGTGGAACGCTGCTCGGCGCCTTCGTAATCGGCTTCTTATCCGATGGGTTGGTCATCATCGGCATTTCGTCGTACTGGCAAACGGTATTCACGGGCGCCGTTATCGTGCTCGCGGTGCTCCTCAATTCCGTTCAGTACCGCCGCCGCGTCAAACCCACGAGCGCGCCGGGCGGCCCGTCACTTCCGCAAGGCGGAAGCAACGTTCGCACGGGTAGTTCCGTTCGTGAAAAGGCAGCTACGTAAAAAAGCTTAGGAAAACTGGAGATAATTTATGAATAACCGATTAATTCTGACATTCGCGGCGCTCGCAATCGCGGCTCCGCTCCTCGCGAACTCCGCAAAGCCGGCTTCCGCCGCAGGCGGGCTCATCTCGATTATCGTTAACGACCCGTCGAATCCGTATTGGCTTACCGAGGGCAAAGTGGCCTCGGGCGAAGCGAAGAAGCTCGGCTACACGGCGAACGTCGGCGCCTCCAAAGGCGACACGAATACCGAAAGCACCCTCATCGACACCGCGATCACGAACAAGTCCGTCGCGATCATTCTCGACCCAGCCAACGCCAGCGGTTCGATCGGCGCCGTGAAGAAGGCCATCGCAGCCAAAATTCCGGTGTTTCTCGTCAATGCCGAAATCAATCAAGAGGGCTTCGCCAAAGCCCAACTCGTCTCCAATAACGCCCAAGGCGCCGCTCTCGGAGCGCAGCAGTGGGTGAAAGACATCGGCCAAAAGGGCAACTTCGTAGAACTGCTCGGCGCCCCGTCCGATAACAACGCCGCCACGCGTTCGAACGGTTACTCGACGGTAATCAGCCAAATCGACGGCCTCAAAAAAGTCGATTCACAAGTCGCCAACTGGAATCGCACCCAGGGCCACGACAAGATGCAGAGCATGCTGCAAGCGCACCCAAACATCATCGGCGTGATCAGCGGTAACGACGAGATGGCGCTCGGCGCGATTGCGGCATTGAAAACCTCGGGCAAGCTCTCGAGCATCAAAGTCGGCGGCTTCGATGGTTCTCCCGACGCCGTAGCGGCGATCAAAGCGGGCAGCCTGCAGTACACCGTTCTTCAGCCGGTAGCCGTCTTTTCGAAAAAAGCGGTCGACGAAGCGGACTCGTTCCTCAAAACTGGCAAAACCGGCGCCGCGAGCGAGAAGCAACTCTTCGATTGCCTCTTAATCACCAAAGCGAACGTCGGTAATTACACCGCTCCGTTCACGCTCGGCAAATAGTAAAGCCGTAAAGTAGTCCTCGGGCCGGGCTACGTAGAGGTCACCCGATGCTGTTGGGACTCGATTGCGGCTCGACGGCCGTTAAGGCCGTCTTGTTCGGCCCGAGCGGCAGGACGGTCGCAACGGGAACCCGGCGCACCGAACCCGTGCAGCCCGCCCCGAACTGGGTCGAGCACGACATGGATCGCCTCTGGCAACTCGCCTGCGGGGCGATTTCCGATGCGCTCGGGGCCGTTCCGCCCGGTGCCGGAGCCGTCGACGCCATCGGCGTCACGGCTCACGGCGACGGGCTCTATCTCACCGACCGGGCGGGTCGGCCACTCGGCGCCGGCATCACGTCGGTCGACAGCCGTTCCCGCGGCGTCCGGGCCGATTGGGCCTCCGGCGGCTTGCTCGATGAAGTGGAGAAGATCTCCGGGCAGCGACCGTATCCGTACGCGGCCACGTCGCTGCTCGGTTGGATACGGCAGAATCAACCCGAGCGCTATGCACGGATCGGCCACGTGCTGTTCTGTAAAGATTGGCTGCGCTACCGGCTAACCGGCGTCGTCGCAACCGATCCGACCGATGCGAGCACGGCCTTCACGGAGGCGCGCACGCAGCGCTATTCGGATCATCTCTTGTCGCTGCTCGGGCTCGAGGCGGTAAAGCCGGCGCTGCCCGAAATCTTGCCGAGTAGCGCCGTCATCGGAACGCTGTCTCCCGCGGCGGCGGCCGAGACGGGCCTGCGCGCGGGAACGCCCGTCGCGGGCGGTATGCACGACGTAACGGCGAGCGCCGTCGGTCTCGGTAATTTCGAACCGGGCGTGGTATCGATTACGGCCGGCACGTTCAGCATAAACGAGACGCTCTCCGATCGTTTAGCCGTCGACCCGCGCTGGAACGCTCGTGCGGGCTTGCGGCCGGGGCAGTGGATGAACATGTCGATTTCTCCCGCTTCCTCGAACAACGTGGATTGGTTCTTGCGCGTGGCGTACGCGGCGGAATGGGAAGCCGCGAGCCGCGGCGGCCCATCCCTCTGGGAGGCCGTCGAAACCGATCTAGCGGCTCCGGCCGTCGCAGACGCGCCGCTATTTCACCCGTTCCTGTACGGCTCGCCCTACGACGCGCCGGCCAGCGCCGCGTTCTTAGGTTTGCGATCGTGGCACGGTCGCGCCGACATGTTACGCGCCGTCGTCGAAGGGGCCGTGTTCAACCACCGCTATCACGTCGATGCACTACGCTCGGCCTTTCCGGTCGACCGCGCTGGGATCACGGGCGGCGGCACCTCCCATGCCCGGTCGGCGCGCTTCTTTTCGGACGCCCTCGGACTTCCCGTCGACGTGCCGGAAGCGACGGAAGTCGGCGCCCTCGGAGCCGCGCTTCTCGCGGGCGTCGGCATCGGGCTCTTTCCCTCACTCGAAGACGCGATCGAGCATGCCTGCCGTGTCACGGCGCGCTACGAACCCGACATGAGTCGTTACGCCGCCCTAAGCGAACGCTTCGCCCGCTACGTCGCGCTAGCCGAGGCCATTTTGCCGTTATCGGCGCCCGCTGCCGAGCGCGTGCCCGCTTCATGGAGCACGACCGTATGACGACCACGTTCGCACCGTCCTCGCGAGCGGCCAAAATAGAACGTCTCCGGGCGGCGCCTGCCGTGCCCGTGCTCGTCGTCGGCGGAGGCATCAACGGCGCGGGCACTTTCCGCGATTTGGCACTACAAGGCGTCGATTGCCTCATCGTAGAGAAGGGCGACTGGTGCGCGGGTGCGAGCGCGGCGCCGTCGCGCTTGATCCACGGCGGCCTCAAGTATCTGGAAACCGGCGAATTTCGCCTCGTTGCCGAATCCACGCGCGAGCGCAATCTGCTGCTGCGTAACGCGCCGCACTTCGTGAAGGCGCTGCCGACGGTCGTGCCGATCCACTCGATCTTTAGCGGCATCGTGCCCTCGATCAAACGCTTTCTCGGCCTAAAGTCGAAACTTGCCGACCGCGGCTTGCTCATCGTCGAAGTGGGGCTCGCGCTCTACGATCTGCTCGGTCTGCGGCACCGGGTCATGCCGAGCCACAAAGTCGCGCTCGGCAAGGCGACGCGGAAACATTTCCCGGCTATGGCGCCGAGCGTGCTCGCCACCTCGACGTATTACGACGCGCGCATCACCGCAGCCGAACGGCTTTGCTTCGAACTCGTAGCCGACGGTGAAGCGGCACACCCGGGCGCGCGCGGGCTCAATTACATGGCCGTTACCGGAGCCCACGACGGTCGCGTCACGCTGACCGACCAAGCAACGGGCGAAACCGTGACGGTCGAGCCGCGCATCGTCGTGAACGCCGCGGGTCCGTGGATCGATCGCGTGAACCGGGCCGTCGGCATTCAGAAAACGTACATCGGCGGCACTAAGGGATCGCACCTGGTCATCGACAACCCGGAACTCGTGCGCCAGCTCGACGGCCACATGGTGTATTTCGGATCGTCCGACGGGCGAATTTGCCTCGTCTATCCGTTCTTCGGCCACGCCTTAATCGGCTCGACGGACATCAAAGCGGACGATCCGGATGCGACCGTCTGCGACGATGCGGAAGCCGCATACATGCTCGACATGGTGCGAGAAGTTTTCCCGGGGCTGCAGCTCGCTGCGGATCAAATCATCTATCGCTACGCGGGTATGCGGCCGCTACCCGCGGCGCAGGTCGACGATCCGGCCGACATCAGCCGCGATCATTCGGTCGGGCACAACACGCTGCCCGGCAGCGACGTTCCCGTGCTGTCGCTCGTCGGCGGCAAATGGACGACGTTTCGTGCGTTCGCGGCGGAAGTGACGGACGAGGTCTTGAGCGCGCTCGGTTTGTCTCGCCGAGCGGAAACGACGTTCGTTCCGATCGGTGGTGGCCACGCTTACCCCGCAACGGACCAGGCTCGCGAGGCTTGGATCGCCCGCGTGGCCGCCGCGAACGCGCTTACCCCAGGGCGTGTCGAAGCTTGTCTCGATCGCTACGGAACGTTGGCCGAAGCGATCCTACGTGGCGATGGCAGCCCCGATACGCCTCTCGAGTCGCTCCCGGAGTACGGCGCGCGAGAACTCCGCGCCGTCATCGCGAGCGAGCAGGTCGTCAACCTCAGCGACATCGTTTTGCGGCGCTTGCCGATGGCGGTTTCAGGCCGGCTAAACCGCGAAACGGCGACCGAAATCGCAGTTCACGCCGCTCGCACGCTGCAGTGGAGCGATGAGGAACGCGAGCGACAGATTGAAGATTTGCGCGTGGTCGCATTCGAGCGCCACGGAATCGATATCGACGCCGCCCAAATTCGCCCGATGCACCCCGGGGCGTAGACGTGTAGCGACATGCGACGTCCGCTCAAAGGGACCGGAGTCGCTACGATGAAAACGTTTTCTGAGAAAATCTTCCGGATTACGCGCGTGTTTTAGGAGCATGTTACCAGTATATTCGCATTCGACCGCGAGAGTTGGCGTACGGCATGGCCAGTATAAAAGATGTTGCTCGCCGCGCCGGTGTCTCGATCGCGAGCGTCTCGCGCGTGCTCAACGCCTCGTCGCCGGTGACGGATCAGCTGCGTGAATCGGTCCACCAGGCGGTCCTCGAGCTCGACTATCGCATCGATAAGCGCGCCCGGTCCTTACGTCGACAACGTTCGGGTACGCTCGCGCTCATCGTCTCGGAAGTCGGTAACCCGTTTTTCCCCGGCGTGCTGCACGCGATCGAGCGGGCGGCCGACGAAAACGGCTTCTGCTTGTATTTCTGTAACGCCGATGAAGACGTGCGGCGGCAGGCCGTCCACATCGAGTCGATGATCGACCAGCGGATCGAGGGCGTCATCGTTATGCCGGTCACCTCGGACCAGGCCGCCCTCGCGCCGCTTCTCAAAAGCGAAATACCGACGGTCATGCTCGACCGAGTGGTCGATGAGTCGACGGCCGACGCCGTCTTACTCGACAACGAAGCGGCGGCGGAATTGGCGATCGCTCACCTCCACGAACTCGGGCATCGGCGAATCGGCTTCGTGACGATTGCGGGTAACCCGCCGGGCGATTTGCGCCTCAGGGGCGCGCGTCGCGCGGCCGCGGCCCGCGGGTGCGAAATCGGGCCGGAGATCGATTACGTGGGCGACCTTAAAGAGTCGGGCGGCTACGCGCAGATGCAGGCGCTGCTCGCGGCGCCGCTTCCGCCGTCCGCGGTGCTCTTCGGAAACAATCGCATGGCGATCGGCGGCCTCGCCGCCCTGCAAGATCGCGGTCTGCGAATGACTCGCGATATGAGCGTCATCTCGTTCGACGACGTGTCGTGGGCGCGTCTCACCGATCCGCCGCTGACCACGGTCATGCAGCCGCTAGATGAGATCGGTCGTAAGGCCATCGAATTGCTACTGGACCGCATCGAGGGCCGCGTCACGGGTCCGCCGCGCGAGCTTCGTTTACCGGGAACGCTAGTAATCCGCGGTTCGACGGGCCCCGTGCCCGCTCGAACCGCGTAAGTCGCAACGCCGATAACCGTAAAAGTTTAACGCATAAACAATGAGACTGGATTACGAATCGTCATCCGGTTTTTGGGAGAATAACTGCCAATGGCTATGACCGCGACCGAGAAGCCCGCCAACGGTTCCAAAGATACGCAGATGATGCAAGCGATCGTCGCATACGCGCCGGGCGATTACCGCCTGGAAACGATTCCTATTCCGACGCCGGGTCCACTCGAGATACTCACGAAGGTCGAAGCGACCGGCATCTGCGCGGGCGACATCAAAACGTTTCACGGTGCTCCGTCGTTCTGGGGCGACAAGGATCAACCGCGTTACGTCAAGCCGCCGATGACGCCCGGCCACGAGTTCATCGGCCGTGTCGTATCGCTCGGTGAAGGCGCGGGCGAAAAATTCGGCGTCGCCATCGGCGATCGCGTTATCTCGGAACAGATCGTGCCGTGCTGGCACTGTCGTTTCTGCAATTCCGGCAGCTATTGGATGTGTCAGAAACACGATCTCTACGGCTTTCAGAATAACGTAAACGGCTCGATGGCCGAATACATGATCTACACGAAAGAAGCGATCGTGCACAAGATTCCGGAGCACGTGCCGATCGAAGAAGCGATCGTCGTGGAGCCGCTCGCATGTTCGCTCCATGCGGTCGATCGCGCGAATGTCGGCCTCGACGATATCGTCGTCGTCGCCGGAGCGGGAACGCTCGGTCTCGGTATGATCGGCGGCTTGCGGCTAAAGAATCCGAAGAAGCTCGTCGTGATGGATCTAAGCCCGACGCGTTTAGAGCTCGCCAAGCGTATGGGCGCGGATATCCTTATTAATCCGAAAGAAGTCGACGCGCAATCGGAGATTATGAAGCTTACGGATGGCTATGGCTGCGACGTCTTCATCGAAGCGACCGGTTTCGCACCGATGGTGAACATCGGCATGAAGATGATTCGCAAGCTCGGACGGTTCGTCGAGTTTAGCGTGTTCCGCGATGAGACGACGCTCGACTGGTCGATCATCGGCGATCGCAAAGAACTCGACGTTCTCGGCGCGCATCTCGGGCCGTATTG
>CAXTIY010000031.1:0-5497 GCA_964244215.1 uncultured bacterium | reverse complement strand
TCATCGGCGATCGCAAAGAACTCGACGTTCTCGGCGCGCATCTCGGGCCGTATTGCTATCCGCGCGCGATTCGGTATATCGCCGATCGTACGATCGACGTGCGCGGCATCGTAACCCATCAATTCGCGCTTAAAGATTTTTTGGAAGCATTTAACACGATGGAGAGCGGCGTGCATTCGCTTAAGGTCGTGCTGCGACCGGGCGGCTTACCGGACGGGGCTTAGCTCCCGGCAAACGCGAGCGACGACCGGCTTGCAAGCCCCAAGCCGGTCGGATCCTCGACGAAGAGGTGTGGGGCGCGACCTCAACGTTTAGGAGCTGGTACCCGGCGTGGAGAATAACGATTAGATGAGCGTCATTGCGGAAGCAGTCCGTCACGAGTTTTCGGACTATGTGCGCTATTCGGAAGCGCACGCGGATGCGGCGTTCGAACTGATCGATGGGGTGATCTACAAGTTGGCTCCCGAAGGCGATGCCCATGCGGTTACCCGTTCGGGAATTCAAATGTTCTTATCTCAAGCGCTCGATCTAGCTCGTTACACGCCTTGGACCGAGGTCTCGTTTACGGCGACTGGTTGGGCCGATGGTCCCCGTCCCGATAATTTTGTCTCCCGCGGGCCTTGGCTCGCGGGTGGCAAATTTACAAAACGTCCCGCCGCCGAAGACATCGCACTCGTTATTGAAGTCTCGTCGAGTTCACGCCCAAAAGATCGCGAAAAAGCCAAGCTTTATGCGCGGCTCGGCATTCCCGAGTACTGGCTTGTCGATCTTATCGGTTGCGTGGTCGTTGTTTTTCGAGGAAACATCGGCGATGGCAAACTTCCTACGTATCGTTCGTCCCGCGATTACGGTAAGGGCGAGACCATAGCGTGTGCTGCGATTGAAGAGCTGACGGTCGACACGAACTTTCTGTTACAACTTTCGATCCCTTGATCGAGGTCGTGTTGCGACCGGGCGGCTTGCCGGAGGGCGTTTAACGCCCGCCGGCTTTAGAGCTTAAGGCGAACTTCGCTCGAGCCGATGCGGACATCTACCGGACGAAGACCGAACGCGGCGTTACGAGGATGGGCGACGCTCGAGCGGACGGCGGGGGCGAAGGCGGTGCTGATCATTGTGCGCTCCTTGGGAACGTTTGCGGTGTGTTCTCAAGATAGCGCCGTCTCGTCCGTGGAGCGTCTCTTAGGCGTCCGAATTAGCACGCGAGGCGGATCATGGCCGGCTCGCGCGCGGCGCCGTCTTGAGAAGTTCTCGCACCGCCGCGTCGAGCTGTGGATCGTCGCCGCGTTCGCTCGTGGCCGCCGTGTTCTCAACCTCGACGTCGACTTTGCGCGGATGCTGCTCCATGTTCGTGCCGTCGTCCGCGATCACGCTCGTATACGGAACGCGTACTTGCGAACCGTCGGCGAGCGTCGTGTTAGACGTAAAGATGATCCATCCGGCCGTCGGCATCCCGACGATGCGGCCGAGATGCAGCGCGCGGTAGCCCTGCGTAAAATCCTCGCCGTCTGAAAGCGTGTGTTCGTTCACCACGAGCACGGTCGGCCGGTCGAGCGCTCGCTGGCCGAGCGCCGTGCGCGCGGGCGCATCGTTTCCGAAGCGCGAGCGAAAGCGCAGGTACTCCCGGCGCGCGAGCACGTCGAGCGCGTAGGGGTCGACGAAACCACCTTCATTGTTGCGGGGATCGATCACGACGCCGAGCTTCTCGCGATTCTGCACGTCGAGATCGCTGAAAAACTTTTCGAGCGTGTCCGGCTCCATATCGAGCAAGTGCACGTAGCCGAGCTTTGCGCCGCTGATCCGTTCGACGTACGCGCGTCGACCGGCGACCCACGCGCGATAACGGAGGACGGTGTCGTGCTCACCGTCGGTCGGCAGGACGACGACCACGCGCGCCGCCGCCGCGTTGCCACCCGGTGCGATGCGCAGTTCGGTCCGCTTGCCGGTGGTATTCGCGAGTAACGCTGCGACGTCGCCATGGGGATCCACGGGAACGCCGTTCACCGCAAGCAACGTGTCGCCGATGTGAACCCTACCTGCGAGCGCGAGCGGTCCGAGCGGGACGATGTCGGAGAAGCGGAGCGATCCGTCGCGCGCATACGCCTCCGGATCGAAGGTCGCGCCGATCCGTCCGAGCGTGAACGCGGGCGTCCCTGAAGCGCGCGCGACGCGGTAGCCGCTGTGCGATGAGTCGAGCTCGCCGATCATCAAGTTGACGATGCGCGCGAACTCGGAGCGCGTATGCGCGGCGAGTGCGTGCGCCTCGTAGACGCGCCGCTCGGCGCTCCAATCGACGCCGTTGAAGTGCGGGTCCGCGTACCAGCGGTCGAGCGTCGACCACACCTGCGCGAAAACGACGCGTTTGTCGCGCTCGAAATCAACATCGAACGACGCGCTAACGGCAATCGGCTTCGCGTCGCCTTTACCGTCGAGCGCGACGCGCGCGAACTTTCCGTCGTCTTCGTAGACCACGCTCTTGCCGTCTGGTGCGATGCCCGTGCGCGCTTTTGGGCCCGACGTGTTCGTCAATTGGGTCGCGACGTTCGCGCCGAGCGACGTCTCGTCGACGGAGAACGCGTACAGATTCTGTTGGCCCGCGGCGTTCGCATCGAGGACGAGCGTCTTTCCGTCAGGCGTCACCGAAACGCGCGCGACATCGAGGCCGGTCGGCAGTAGCGTGACACGTTGCGTGATGCCGTCGAAGTCGATGCGTACCGGCGGCTTCGCTTTCGCCGGCTCGGGCGATGTCTTTGCGCTGGCCGGCGCGGCGGTCGCTAGCGCTGCGGCGCTCGGCGTGGGCGACGCCGGCGACGGCTGCTTCGTTTTCGGCGGCGACTCATCGAAGAGCGACCGAAACGTATCTTCGCGGAAGCGCGGCGCGCGAGGTACGAGATCGACCTGTGCGACAGCGCCGTTCTCCGTCCGCTGCGAGGTGACGACGTAAAGACGCGAGCCGTCCGGCGCCCACGCGAGCGGTCCGGCATTCGTGTTCGGCAATGCGGTAATCGCGCGCGGCGTGCCGCCAGCGACAGGCACCACGTACGCATTCGCAAAACCGCCGGGCGGATTATCCACGAACGCAAGCCAGTCGCCGCTCGGCGAGAACACGACGTTATCTTCCTCGCCGAACGGCCGTCGATCGAACGTACCGCGCGCGAGTACGCGATCGTTCTGCGTGTTCACGTCGATCAGGTGTAGCTCGCGTCCGTCGCGCAGATATTCGAGCTTCGTTCCATCGGGCGACCAGTGCGGATAATCGTCGTGCCGGCCGGCCGGCGTGATCGTCTTTTGGGGCCCGTCCGGAAACGCGTAGGTCGCGATCGCTTGTTCGTCGCCGCGATCGAGCACGTATGCAATTCGGCGGCTGTCTTTCGCCCACACCGGTTCGTCGGCGGCAGCGGCGACGCGCTTTGGAATGAACTGCGCATCGCCGCCTTCGGCCGCATCCACGGCGAACACGCCGGCGCCCGCGATGAAGGCGAGTTTCTTGCCGTCCGGCGCCAGGTCGAAGGCGCCGAACGAACGCGTCAGTGTTTGGCGTCCCGTTTCTAGCGTCGTCGATAGGCCGCGCGGCTCGATCGAGAGCGCATGCGCGACGCCGCTCGCCGGATCGTACGTCCAGATCGCCATGCCGCGCTCGAACGCGATCAGTTTTCCATCGCGAGCGATGGTCGGCCAGACGATCCGCCCGGGTCCGAGCGTCGTCGCTTGGCGCGTTCGTCCGTCCCGACGGACCCACAGCTGGTCGCTGCCGCTGCGATCGGAAACGTAGTAGAGCGCGCTACCGTCCGGTGACCACATCGGCCAGCGGTCCTTGGCTGCGCCGTCGGTCAAGCGCTCGAACGTCCGCGTCGCGGTTCGCTCGATCGTGATCGACGACGTGTCGATATGACTGTGTCCGCGCCGCCACCACTGCGAGTAGCCGTTGCGCACGTATGCGAACTGCGAGCCGTCGGGTGACGGCATGCCGTCCATCTCGTTCACGTAAGCTTCGCCGCGCACGTCGACGGGCGTGCCCCCCGTGGCGGGTACGCGGCGGATCGCGGATGGATAACCAATCGTCATCTCGTTCGAAGAGAAGTAGAGGTAGCGTCCGTCGGCCGACCACGAGTCGAGCTCGGGCGGCCGTTCGTCGTACGTGATCCGGCGCAGACTGCCGGCGGCGAGATCGAGCACCTCGATGCCCCCGGCCCCGGACTTGGTCGAGACGAACGCGATGCGCGTTCCATCGGGTGAGAACAGCGGCCGTTCCGCGGTACCGCTCGTGTCCGCTAATAAATGCGCGATACCGCCGCGCGACGAGACGCTCCAGACGTCGCCGCCGCTTAGGAATGCGATCTCGGAATGATCGGGCGACACCGACGGCTCGGCGAACGTCGCGGAAAGCGGGGCATCGCCCGCCGTCGCGGCTCGCCCGGTGAGAATGGCGGCACACGCGACGATGCCGGCGACGATCGAACGATAGTGCGGCGACATAGCGCGCCTGTTCCGCACGGGACGGCTGGCCTCCGGTCCCAAACGGTACGATCACTTGTGCTGAGCAGCAGTATGCAGCTACACCAGCCGATCTGTGAACTAGCAAGCGCCGTTGGTTTCCGGCACGAACGGCTCCGTTCGATCATGTGTCTTGTACGCGCTTAGAAAGCAGCGAGCCGGAGAATGCAACCACCGGTTGTATGCATAAATCAGGAGTGACGATGCGGCGCGGTACTCCCTCAGACGCTACGCTGCTTGCTGAACACCGGGCGGCCGTATGGCATGAAGTCGGCGGTTGGACTGTAGCCGATCTTGTACCGCAGATCCCTATTTGGGCGACATTCTTCCGAGAACATTTGGAAGCCGGCACATACGTCGCATTCATCGCGGAAGAAGACGGAAATGCAATTGGAAGCGGCGGCCTACTCATTCACTTAGCGATGCCACGTCCGCACGTAGTATCCGATCGCGCGGGACGTGTGCAGTCCGTGTACGTTGAACCCGCTGCGCGGAGCCGAGGCGTCGCTCGCAACATAATGGAGCATATTCTCGGCTACTCGCGAGATGTGGCGCTCGTGTCTCTCACGCTTCATCCATCGGACCAAGCACGCTCCCTTTACGCTACGCTCGGATTTAGAGCCGCAGACGAGATGCTGCTCCGTTTAACTGACGTCTAGCTGTTGCACGTGAGCGTTAAACTCTATTGTCGGAGAAACGTGCATGAACGGTGGGGCTTGCCGATGGATTCGCCTTAGGCCACTCGAATAGTTATTGCAGCGAATCTGATCGAGGCTGCCAACATGCGCGACAAACCGTCCTTGTCTCGAGTTATCCCGTGGCAACAGGGAACGTACCAAGTCGGCGCATAGCAGAGTCTCTCGGCGGCGTCGTCGTTGGGACGCGTACGAGCCCGAAGTACGACTCGGTCGTCTATCAAATCATTTGGAAAAAGGCCGAGCGCCAATTTACATAGCGACGCTTTCTGCGTAGTGCAATAGTGGCCCGTGGTGATCTGCCCGCTCCT
>CAXTIY010000030.1:0-15862 GCA_964244215.1 uncultured bacterium | reverse complement strand
AATACCGTGTGCATAAGTTAAACGAAAGCTGATGCTACCAGCCTTTCGCGACGTATGCGGTCGCGCGTTCTGCATTAAGGACTCGGCGAGGGCGCCGGTAGATCCGCGCGATACTCCACGACGGGGGTCGCGGGTGCGCGCAAGTCCACCGCCCGCACGTCGTTCGCGCGTGGTCCGAGTTCGGCGAGGATCGGCCCGATCAGCCGTTGCTTGCGCGTCAGATCTCCGTCGTTACCGAATTTGATCGTGATACCGTCCGAAAGCGTGGCCTCGAGATCGCCGTAGCTATCGTGGGCGAACGAGCGATAGCGGTCGCCCGTGGCCGCGAGCGCGCGTGCATCGCTTTGCAAGAGCGCGAGCTCGGGATCGTGCAGAAAGGCGCCGGGTTCCGCCGAAAGATTGGCGCGGAGCAAATAGGCGATACGGGCCGTGCCCGCGCAGCCGCGTTCGAGGACGCGAGATTCCGCGTCGATCGTGTAGCTGCGACGCGCGCGCTCGCGTACGCAGCCGTCGGGCGTGCGTTCCGCTATTTCCAACCACACGCGGCCCGGCAACGTTACGTGGACGCGAACGGTCGACACGTAGGGAATCGTTTCGATTCGGTGCGCGACGGCACTTCGGTCGATTAGCCAGACGTTGTCCCGCGGATCGATCGCAGCGCGTGCGTCGACTTCGCTTCGCGTTACGCGCGATAGCCCCGTCATCGTGAGCGCGTGCAAGCGAAACAACGGCGCCGTCACGAGTCGATATCCGCCGTAGGCTGCAGCGGCAGCGAGCACGATGCCCACGAGCCAAAACGTCCGGAGCCGCGCGCGCAGCGATGGGCGCGAGCGGCGCTTGCGGCGCTTGGGGTTCAACCCAAAACGAACCGATCGATCGCTTCGGCCACGCCGTCGTGTTGGACGTCGGCCACGACTGCATTCGCTTCCGCTTTTAAATCGTCGGGCGCCGAGCCCATGGCGATTGAGAACCCGGCCGCGCGCAAGAGCGGCAAGTCGTTGTACGAATCGCCGATCGCCGCGACGCGTTCCATCGGTATGCCCAGTTGCGCGGCGAGGAGGCGAAGCGCGACGCCCTTATCCACCTCCGGGCTCAGCATCTCTACGAATTCCGGATTCGAGCGCGTCACGTAGGCATCGTCGCCGCACACGCTCTGCATGAGCGCGAGCGCCGCGGGCGTCTTCTCGATTTCGGTGACGATATTTACTTTCGTGCTGTCGCGGCCCGCGAACTCACCCGGGAGCGACTTCACGACGACGGGCTCGGTCTCCGAAGTTTTCGCGTAGAGCTGTGCGTAGGCGTTGTCGTTCTCGACATAAAAGCGATCGTCGCGATAGAACTGCACGTGATACCCCGCGTCCTTTGCAGCGTGATAGATTCGCAGCGCTACGGCGTTCGGGAGCGACACTTCACGCTCGAAACGGCCGGTCTTCGCGTCGGCCGTTACGGCGCCTTGATAGCAGATGATCGGCCCGTCGAGATCGAGTAAGTCCGCGAACTTCTTGGCACCGACGTACATGCGGCCCGTCACGATGGTCGCCCGCACGCCCGCGGCGGCTGCCCGTTTGACGGCCTCGATGACGATCGGGCGTACGGGCTTGCGCGGTTCCACGAGCGTGCCGTCTAGATCGATCGCGAGCAATAAGGGGCGTTCCGGTAGGTTCATCGCGCACATCGTGCGCCGCGCATACCGTCCTTCCTCTTTGCACCCCCGCGCAGCGTGCTTAACGGTTCGGAGCCGCCATCCGGTAGAACGCCGCGAGATCGCGCGCGAGCGCGGCGTGAGCGACGGGGTTGAGATAGACCATATGGCCCGAAGGATAGTAGCCGTAACCGATGTGCGATTGAAGCGCGGGATTGATGCCGAGATGGAGCAGAGAGTATTCCGTGGCGAAAAACGGCGTCGCGAGATCGTAGAGGCCGTTGGCCGAGAACACGCGCAAGTATGAATTTTGCGTCAGCGCCGTTGCGAGATCGCCGCTGACGTCCACGAACGTGTTCGCGTCCTTACGCTTAAAATCCCAAGCTTTATTTACGTCGTAAGAGAGAAACATGTATTCGGCTTCCGTTCGATAATGCAATTCTTCGCGGACGTACCGATTGAACGATGCGGTGAAGGCCGCGAAGATCGCGTCGGACGACGGATCGAATTCGGCACTATCGGCTATGGGATCCAGGTCGAAAGCCGAAAATCGCGCGTCGTAACGTCCGACGGTTCTTTCACCCGGTCCGAGCAAGGTCTTCTCGAAGCGTTCCGGCGGTACGCGCAGATTCGAGCGTTCCAGGTAATCGACGGGTAAGCCCGTGTATGTTGCCAGTTGCGCGGCAATCGCATCTCGCTCCGGCTTCGGTAAACTCGCGCCCCGAGCGAGAGCGCTCGCGTACGGGCCGCTTGCGAAGCTCCGCACGCTCGCGAGGAAGGCGTTTATGTCGGACGGTTTCGCCGAAAGTTTATTATGGAAGGCGGCGACCGCAGCTTCGCTCGGCAAATAGAGCCAATACGGTAGATCGTCGCCCGGGCCGCCTTCGAGCGTCGCGAAATCGAGCACGTTCGACATCAGGGTCACGCCGCTCACGGCGATGCCGTCGTCTTGCAGCATCTTCACGAGAATCGCCGAGCGCGTCGTTCCGTAGCTTTCGCCCGCAAGAAACTTCGGTGAATTCCAACGGTCGTTCGTCGTGATGTAGCGCCGGATAAATTGTTCGAACGCACGCCCGTCTTGATCGAGGCCGTAAAAGTCTTTTCCCGTCCCCTTGCCGACGACGCGGCTGAAGCCGGTGCCCACCGCGTCGATGAAGACCAGATCGCTCGAAACGAGCAGACTATCTTGATTGTCGACGATATCGTACGGCGGCGGCGGCGTCTGCGCGCCGTTCGTCGTAACGACCGTGCGCGGACCGAACGCTCCCATATGCACGAGCGCCGACGACCCGCCCGGGCCGCCATTATATGAAAAGGTAATCGGACGCCGATCTCTCGGCCCGAGGCCGTCGGCCGCGTACGCAACGTAGAAGACGCTCGCGTTCGGCTCGTCTTTATCGTTCTGCAATAGTATCGTCCCCGCGGTCGCCGTATAGCGAATCTCGCGGCCGCCGATGTGGGCCGTGTGGTGGGTGATCGCCGTCGGTACGTGCGGTACGGCGAGCGGCGCGGGCGAGGGCTCGGTTTCTGCGAGGGCGGCGAAGGGCATCGCAAAGAGCGCACAAGAGAAAGCAGCGGCGCGTCGGAAACGGTTCATGACGATGCTGGTTGCGAACCATGTTCGGGCGAACCTTGCCGGGACGTCTTGACGCACTCGGACGCCGAGCGCTTTGCGAATTGCTCGCAGCGTTCGACGCCGGGCTCATCGCGGGCTGGCTGCTCGTGGCGCATGGACGCGTCGCGGGTTGTGCGCTCGCGCTGTTTTGGCGGCGCTTACCGTATGCGGGAACGTCGTTGTACGCCGAACTCGCAAGCGTCTACGTCGAGCCCGCGCAGCGCAGGCACGGTTTCGCGCGCGAGTTGTATTGCGAGACGATCGCGCTCGCGCGTGCGCGCGGCGTGCGGCGAATCGTCGTGCACCCCTCCCGGCCTGCGACCCGGCTTTATCGCCAACTCGGGTTTAACGAAGGGAACGAAATGCGTCTGCCGGCTGTAGAAGGGTTAATCGGCTCTTAAACGTTTACCGTCGCGCGGTCCGGCAAACGTGACACTCTACGACCGTCGAAGTGCACGTGGTCGGCGCGCCGACCGGAGTGCCGCAACCTGCGCACATCCCAGTACCGCTCGCGACGCTGATGGCCCAGCCGATGGCCGTAAACGTTCACAAGTCCGCCGACGCTCTAAAGGATTACGTCGCCTGCGCGGATTTAGCATAGCGCAAACGCGCCGTTCGAGCGTGCGCGGGTAACCCTTCGAAGTCGGCGAGTGCCGCGAGCGTAAGCGCATCGTTTTGCATACGCCCGCGGCTATTCTCCACGAGCGACATCGTGCGGTAAAAATCTGCCGTGCGTAAACCCGATGAAAATCGGCTCGCCCCCGACGTCGGGAGAACGTGATTGCTTCCGGCGATATAGTCGCCCGCAGCGACCGGTGTGTCGGCGCCGAGAAAGAGTGCACCCGCCCGCGCGATCTCCGGGACCAGCTCCCACGGGTCGCGCGTCTGAATCGACAAATGTTCGGGCGCGAAGCGATCGATCACCATTAAGACATCGGCGCGACTCGCGGCATGAACGAGGAACGTCCGTTCGGCGAGCACGCGCTCCACGATCTCACTGCGGCCGCAGGCCGTCGCGAAGTCGCCGTCCAGCAGTTCCGCAACGCGCTCGAGCAGCGTGCGATCTTGTGAAACCGCGGCGACGCGCGCGAGCGGATCGTGCTCGGCCTGCGCGACGAGTTCGCCCGCGACGAATTCGGGATTCGCTTCGGAATCGGCGACGACGAGCACTTCGGAGGGTCCCGCGAGTCCGTCGATTCCGCACATACCGAAGACTTGGCGCTTGGCTTCGGTGACCCACGCGTTGCCCGGTCCGACGATCTTATCGACTTTCGCGATCGACGCGGTTCCGAACGCCAGCGCCGCGATCGCTTGCGCACCACCGGCAGCATACAGCTCGTCGACGCCGCAGAGCGCGCACGCGAAGAGAATCGCCGGATCGATCGTACCGTCGCGCTTCGGCGGAGTCGTCACGACGACGCGACGCACACCCGCGATCTTCGCCGGAACGACCGTCATGATGACCGACGACGGCAACGTCGCCGTCCCGCCGGGAACGTACGCGCCGATCGCGCCGAGCGGACGCACGAGAAGTGCGCTGAAAGTGCCGTCTGCGTCGCGCTGCTCGAGATCGCGCCCGCGCGCAAGTTCGTGAAACGCGCTCACGCGTTCGCGGGCGAGCCGCAGACCGGCCACGATTTCCGGCGGTAAGCCTCGGGCCGCTTCATCCGGCGACGGTACGCGGACACGGAGCGTCTCGACCGAAGCGCCGCCGTAGTCGAAGCGGCGCGTCAGCCCCACGAGCGCTTCATCGCCGCGCGCGCGCACGTCCGCAACGATCTCGGCAACCGTCGTTCGAATCTCCGCGGGCGGATCCCAACCGCCGGCGTACAATCCGGCGAGCGCCGTTTCGTCGCGCGCTTCGACGATCGCGATCATGCGAGCGCCCGCGTGTCGAGCCGCTCGAGCAGCGTCGTAATGGCGGCGTACTTCGCGCGGAAGCGGACCGGATTGACGACGAAGCGTGCCGTCGACGCCGCTATTTCGCTTACCACGACGAGATCGTGTTCGCGTAGCGTATTGCCCGTCGCGACGAGGTCGACGATTAGGTCCGCGAGACCGACCACGGGCGCGAGTTCCACCGACCCGTGCAATTTTATGATCTGCACCGGCACGTCGCGTTCGGCGAAGAACGACTCGGCACTCTTCTCGAACTTCGAAGCGACGCGCAGAAACGTCGGAAGTTGGGCGCCCTCGTGATAGCGGTCTTCGCGCCGGCCGGCGACGACGAGCCGGCACGCTCCGAAGCCCAGATCCGCGAGTTCGCAGACGCTGCGTTCGGTTTCCCACAGGACGTCCGCACCGACGATGCCGCAATCCGCCGCGCCGAACTCGACGTACGACGGTACGTCCGTCGGCCGCAGAAAGAGCACGCGCGTTCCGTCTTCCGTAACGTAGGCGAGTTTACGGCCGGGGTCGTCCGGCAGATCGATGCCGGCCGCCCGCAAGCGCGCCGCCGATTCCGGATAAAGCGCGCCTTTCGGAATGGCGAGCGTGAGAGCGTTGCGTGCCGAGCGCCTTACCACGTGACCTCCACTTCCCGCACGCTGCCGTCGCTTGCGATCACGACGCGCGGAATGCGCTGGCGGCGCGCTTCGCTGACAAGTTCGGCTTCTTTGAGACGATCGAAATCGATGCGCACGATCTTGCCCGCCGCCCGCTCCCGTGCCGCGACGACGTCCGAACCGCTCACGAGCACGTCGATCGCGGGCGCCGATCCGAACTGCGTGCTGTGCCGCCGTTCGAGTGCGATCAGGATCCGTTCTACGGCGAGCGCCCAGCCGACGGCGCCGACGTCGAAACCGAAGAGCGGCAGGAGCTTATCGTAGCGGCCGCCGCCGCAGAGTTCGAAACCGACTTCGTTCGCGAAGCCCTCGAAGATAAAGCCCGTGTAGTACGTGATGTCGCGCAGCAGCGAAGGGTCGACGCTGATGCGGTTGCCGACGCCGAGTCGATCCGCACGCCCGAGTATTTGGCGGAGCCGTTCGATTCCCGCGAGGCCCGCGTCCGTATGGCACAGCCGGCGCGCGGTCGCGAGCACGTCGTCGCGGCCGCGCGTCATGACGAGGCTTACGATGTCGTCGATAGCACCGGGCGGCCCGGTGCCCGCGAGCGTCGCACGCAGCGCGACGATATTGCGGCGCGAGATGAGCGACTTGCAACGCGCGAGCGCATCCGGCCCGAGTTCGAGCCCGGCGAGTGCACCGTCGACGACGGCGACGTGATTGATGTCGAAAAGCGTATCGTCGAGCCCGAGCGCGTCGAGCGCTTCGATTGCGGTGAATAGGCTTTCCGCATCCGCATCGAGGCTCTGCGCGCCGATGAGTTCGAGCCCGGCCTCCGTCGACTCGCGCATGCGGCCTTCTTGCGGTTCTTCGTAACGATACGTCGGCGCGATGTACGATAAGCGGATCGGCAGCGGCGCTTCCCGCATCCGCGTCGCGACGAGCCGCGCCACGGGCGTCGTCATTTCCGGTCGCAGGGCGAGTTGCGTGCCCGTTTTATCGGCAAAGAGAAACGTTTTGCTCGCGAGCGATTCGCCGAGGCCCGCTTCGAGTGCATCGAAGCGTTCGAAGTTCGGCGTTTGCACTTCATCGTATGCCCAGCGCTCGAATACCGAACGCAGCACGCGCTCGACAGCACGCTTGCGATGCAGTTCTGCGGGAAGCCAATCCCGCGTGCCTGCCGGTAATCGCATTACGCGTTCACGACGAAGCGACGCTCGTATCGACGGGCGCTTCCCATACCTGCGCGTTGCCGAAGATCGATTGTAATTCGCGATGCACGTAGACGCTACTAGAGATCCCGCGCGGCATGCGTTCGAAGACGTCGCCCACGTGAAGCACGATCGGTACCGTGCCCGGCGATTCGTCGAGAAGCCGGGCGAGCGCGTCGACTTCGACGGTCGTAGTCGCGACCACGTGCCAACCCTTGGGTACGGGCCCCTGTTCGCGCCGTTCGTAGGGGCGCACGTCGTTCACCGTTACCGAGAGTTCTACGAGCGCTTCGTCACCCGGCACGGAGCCGCGCCGTTCGCGGAAACGCACGCGACCTTTAAGCGTGACGATCGCATCGGGGACGAAGGCCGCTTGCAATTGCGCGTACGTTTTCGGGAAGACGATGCACTCGACGCTGCCCGTCATGTCTTCGAGCGTCGCGACGAGCATCTGCTGTTGCGCTTTGGTCAGCGTGCGGCGTACGGCGGTCAGCATGCCCGCAACGGTGACGAACGCGTCGTCCTCTTGCGCCCGCAGATCTTTGATCGCTATGGCGCCGCCGCGCGCCAAAGCTTCCGCGACGTCCGCGAGCGGATGGCCCGAGACGAAAATACCGAGCGTCTCCTTCTCCCAGGCGAGCTGCTCGAGCACGGGTGGAGCCGGCAGGGCGCGCAATTGCGGTTTGAGTTCTTCATGCACGACGCCGACGTCGCCGAAGAGCGAGAATTGCCCCGAGGCCTCATCGCGCGCCGCGCGGCTGGCCATCTCTAAGGCCTTATCGAGCGCGTCGAGGGTCTGCGCGCGATTGCCGGGGAGCGAATCGAGCGCGCCGCATTTGATGAGCGCTTCGAACACTTTGCGATTGAGTAACCGCGAGTCGATACGCTTGACGAAATCGAACACGTCTTCGAAGCGCCCGCCGCGCTCGCGCGCCTCGATGATCGCGTGCACCGCGCCTTCCCCCGCGCCCTTAATCGCGGCGAGGCCGAAGCGGATCGCATCCCCGACGACGGTGAAGTCGAAGCGCGACTCGTTCACGTCGGGCGGCAACACGACGACGCCGATCTTCTTCGCTTCGTCGATATACTCGACGAGCTTATCGGTCTTATCTTTAACCGACGTCATGAGCGCTGCGAAATACGCGCGCGGATGATTCGCTTTTAAGTATGCCGTTTGATAGGCGATCCAGCCGTATGCGACGGCGTGGCTGTTGTGCGAAACGATGCAATTGGCGATGTAGTTCAGGGGGCCATCCGGCGCCATCTCGACGTCATACGTCATCGCCTCGCCGCACGGCTCGATCGACACAACCGGATCGCCGTTTGTCGCATGCCGGGCGCCCAGGTGCCGTGCTACGGTTGCTTTGAAATCCTCGGGCGTCACGACGACGTACGGAAGTTCACCGTACTTCTCTGCGAAGTAGCCGGGAGCGCGGTCCATTCCATCCATCTCCCAATAGATGCCGTTGAAATAGAAATCGCAGATGCGGCCGCTCGCAAGCACCCGGTGCATCTCGAACGGGATCGATTGATCGATCAGCCACTCGCACATGTCGCGTTCGGGCGTGCTCGCGCACCACATACCGTTCGACGCGATCGAACATCTGCCGTAGCCGGGCCCGGAATCGTAGCAGGCACGCGTAGCCGCGATGGACTTAGCGATAAAGCGTGCCTTCCACTCGGGGTCATTGACGAGGAGCCACTTATGCCGATCATGCATGGCAGCCACACCGTGGCGCGTCAGATGCGGGTACATCTCGTGCATCGGGAGCATGTGCCGGCGCTTTTCTTCCGGGTCGCGTTCCGCTTGATACGCTTTGACACGCCGGCTTACGCGCATGCGGTGTTCTAGCCCCTGATTGCGCCGAATCATTGCGGCGCGTCTCACCTTACGCTGATTCTCGGTTACACGTTTTGGTGCCGTGATGAGTTCGTTGCCCACAGCAATCTCGCCGGCTTCGCGGTAACCCTCCGTGGTTAGCAACCGATGCTCGGGCGTTACTTTGATCGATTTTCCAGAGGCGGTGCGAACGTGCAAGAGCTCCTTGCGACCGGTTCGAACGATGCGCGCAACCTTGTGTGGCCGAATCTGACCGTCGGGCCACATAGCCATGATATGCGCCGGCGGATTGCTATGGGCGGCGGAGAGCGTCAGCCTCGCGCCGTCGGGAAGCTGAATCTCGGTCGAGCCATGTGCGCACTTGTTAAATCCGTATCCAGCGAAAGGCTCGACGAACTTAAAGATTTCCTCGGCGAGAGTCGCGTCGATGTCGCTCGTCGCAATCGCGCCCGCTACGAACTTCTCGCGGTAGAACGGGATCTTTTCCTTCTGCTTCTTGCCCATGACCTTGCGCAATTCGTCCGCCTGGCCCATCGAGAAACCGGCGATCTCTCTCGCAATAAGCATAATTTGTTCTTGGTACACGGGAATAGAATTAGTCGGCGCTAGGATCCGCTCGAGCTTAGGATGGAGATAGCGCGGTTTGATTCGGCCGTGCTTCATATTGATGTATTGCGGAATCCACTCCATCGGGCCCGGCCGGTAGAGCGCTACGAGTGCCACGATATCGTCGAGCGAATTCGGCCGCAGCTCCGAGACGACGCGGCGCATGCCGTCGGATTCAAGTTGAAAGACGCCGGTCGTCTCGCCGCGGCTGAGCATCTCGAACGTGCTCGTATCGTCGTCGGGAATAGCGGCGAGATCGAAATCCGGTTTATCGACGCGTTTGATCTCGTCGGCGGCGTTCTTCATCACCGTGAGATTACGCAGGCCGAGAAAATCCATCTTGAGCAAGCCGATGCGCTCGACCCAGCCCATGTCGTACTGCGTATTGACGTCGTCGTCGCCGAGCTTGATGAGCGGCGTGATATCGACGAGCGGTTCTTTCGAGATGACCACGCCCGCGGCGTGAGTCGAGGCGTGGCGCGCGAGACCTTCGATCGATTGCGCCGTGTCGAGCAGTTGCCGGGCTTGCGGCGAGCCTTCGTAGAGCGCGCGCAATTCCGGAATCTGCTTGAGCGCTTTTTCGATCGATAGCCCACCCGGGCCCGACGGAATGAGTTTCGCGACCCGATCGACCTCACCCAGGGGCACCGCGAGCGCCCGGCCCGCGTCGCGGACCGCCGCGCGTGCCGCCATCGTCCCGAACGTCACGATCTGAGCGACGTGATCGGTACCGTATTTTTCGGTGACGTACTTGATGACTTCGTCGCGCCTTTCGACGCAAAAATCGGTATCGATATCGGGCATCGAGATGCGGTCCGGATTGAGGAACCGCTCGAAGATCAAGTCGAATTTGATCGGATCGAGATCGGTGATACGCAGCACGTACGAAACGAGCGAACCGACCGCGGAACCGCGCCCGGGCCCCACGGGAATGTCGCGATCGCGCGCATACTTGATGAAGTCCCAGACGATGAGAAAGTACGACGGAAAGCCCATCGACTCGATGACGCCGAGCTCGTAATCGAGCCGCTCGCGCAGGGCCGTGTCGCTCGAAGCACGTTCGAGACCGTAGCGCTGATTTAACCCGTCTCGGCACAGATAGCGCAGGTATTCATTATCGCTGAGCGGTTCGTCCGCCGCGCCGCCCAGGAGCGGAGGACGCGCTGCGATCGCAAGGGTTTTGAGATTGCCGTTGGCTTCCGCATCCGGCGGTACGGGATAAAACGGAATGTTGAATTGTTTCTCGGGAATCTTTATATCGATGCGATTCGCGATCGCGAGCGTGTTGTCGCAGGCTTCGGGGACGTCTGCGAAGAGCTCGCGCATCTCGAGCGACGATTTTACGTAAAACTCATCGGTCATGAATTTCATGCGGCTGGTATCTTGGACGGTTTTACCCGTGCCGATACAGAGCAGCACGTCGTGCGCTTGCGCGTCGCCACGGTTGAGGTAGTGCGAGTCGTTGGTCGCGACGAGCGGCAGCTTCATATCGCGGGCGAGTTTGATGAGCCCGGTATTCACGACGTCTTGTTCGGGTATGCCGTGACGCATGATTTCGATATAGAAGCGGTCGCCGAAGATATCGACGAACGATTGCGCGGCGTTCTTCGCTGCTAGGTAATCGTTGCGCAAGAACGGCTGTGCCACAAGCGACGACATGCAGCCCGAAAGGACGATAAGACCTTCGTGGTGTTTGGCCAGGAGATCCATGTCGATGCGGGGCTTGTAATAGTAACCTTCGAGGAAGCCTTTCGAAATCAGAGCGACGAGATTACGGTAGCCGACGAGGTCGGCGGCGAGTAGCGTCACGTGCGCTTCGTCGCGCACCGTGCGGTCGAAGCGGCCGCGCGGAGCGATGTATGCTTCGCACCCAACGATCGGCGTTAGCTTGTGATCGCGTGCGGCGTAGTAGAACTCCATCGCGCCGAACATGACGCCGTGATCGGTCAGCGCGACGCCGGGCGCGCCCTCGGTCGAACTGCGGCGGCAGAGGTCTTCGACCCGGCAGGCGCCGTCCAAGAGCGAATATTCGCTATGAACGTGCAGATGAACGAACGAATTCACGACGGTAGGGCAATCCTCGGGACGGCGAAGCTCGCGAATCGCTAAGATTCCCAAAGCTTCGCGGCCACGCCTCTGCGAGCGAACGCGTCGACCGGGCCGTACGCGCTCGCTCCGCCCGTGTCGCTGCGCGGACCGCACGTTTCGCTTTCGATGAGTTCGACGCGCGGCGCAGTTCGGCCATCTCGAATTACTTTAGTAATGAAATACTTTTGGGGCGGCGATCGTGCAGCGTATGGGCACGTCGGGCCTGGCCGGCGGCGTTACGCCAGAACCGTCAGAAATTGGAGTGCGGTGCGTACGTAGTTCGTAGATGTCCGCTTCCATCCGCAGGTAACACTTGACACTAAGAAGTAACCATGTGTAACTATAGAGGTTCGATAGAGGTCGGATGCCCCCGAATGTTCAGCCGCTCGTGCGCGGCACGCTAGAACAAAACGCGATCCTGCAAGGGCTCGACGAACCGACGGCAGCGCAAGTGCTTGAGCGCGCCCGGTTCGCCCATCTAGCGCTGCGGCAACAGATCTATCGACCGGAACAGCCGATCGCCAAAGTGTATTTTCCGCTCAACTGCGTGCTTTCGGTCGTAACGCAAATGAAGGACGGCACGCAGATCGAAGTCGGCACGATCGGTCGCGAAGGCATGTCGGCAATACCGCTGCTTTTAGGCGCCTCCTCGACCGCGAACGACGGTTACTGTCAGGTTCCGGGCGATGCGGTCGAAATGCCGGCGGATCTCTTTCGCGAACTTAGTACGACCAACGTTCCCTTCCGGCAGCTGCTCGATCGCCACATGCAAGGGTACGTGAACATGCTCGGTCAGCTCGCCGCGTGCAATCGACTGCATAGCGTGTACGAGCGGTGCGCTCGCTGGCTGCTCATGTCGCGCGACCGAGTCGATATCGATGCCATTCCGTTGACGCACGAGTTCTTGGCCATGATGCTCGGAACCAATCGCTCGGGCGTGACGATCGCAGCCGCCACTTTGCAGCAAGCGGGCTTCATTAAATACTCGCACGGCTCGATCACGATTCTCGACCGCGTCGGGCTCGAAGACGCCTCCTGCGAGTGCTACGAAGTCGCGCGCGAACAGTTCGGGGGGCTGCTGCGGCGCGTCAACGGACACGCTTAAGAGCCACTGTAGGAATTCATACAGACGGGCGGCGCCCAAGTCATCTAGCGTCCGCGGAGAGCAGCCGTTCGCCTTCGGCTCTCGGATTGAAAAGTACGATGATGCACACCGGCCGCAAGACCGAAGATAAAATCGACCGGACCGTTTTCAAACGGGATTTGAGCGAGATACTCGTCCGCCTGGCGCCCGAGCGCAGCGACTCTGCGGACGGGATGCGCGATCGATGGCTGCGCTTCACGGACGAAGCCGACGCCGTGCGCTGGGAAGCGGGGCAACTTCGCGAAGGCTTCGAGCTCGACTACTCCGCTTCGCGGATTCCGATGCAGCGTTTTTAAGGCCGCCTGTGCCACGCTTAGCCCGGAACGGCGGTTGTAACGAATATGCAAAAAACCGAACGTTCCAACGCCGAATGGCGCAAAGAACTCGACCCGGCAAAATATGCCGTGTTGCGCGAAGCCGCGACCGAACCGCCCTTCAGCGGCGCGCTCTATCATAACGAACAAGCGGGTACCTACGCCTGCGGCGCCTGCGGAAGCGAACTCTTCGAGTCCGCCGCGAAGTTCGAATCCGGCAGCGGCTGGCCGAGCTTCTTCAAGCCGGCCGAATCGGGCAACGTCAAGCTCGTTACCGACTCTTCGCACGGTATGGGCCGCACCGAAGTCCGCTGCGCCGCCTGCGACTCGCATCTCGGCCACGTCTTCGACGACGGTCCGGCTCCGACGGGCGAGCGCTACTGCATCAACTCGCTAGCTCTCGAGTTCGAACCGACAAAATAGCGCCCCGAAGGGCGTCCGAGGCGGGCGCGTGCTACGAACGTCCTTTGGTAGCCGGGAGCGAAGTGATACCATTGGAAATAAGTTTCATAAACCAATAGGGGCAGTGACCGCTTGATCAAGCACGATGTCGTCGTTGTCGGCGGAGGGCTCGCGGGAATGCGGGCCGCGGTCGAGGCGGCGGAGGCCGGAGCCGATGTTGCTATCGTCTCCAAGATGCATCCGGTCCGCAGCCACTCGGGCGCCGCACAAGGCGGCATTAACGCCGCCCTCGGCAACCGCGAAGATGATTCGCCCGAGTCGCACGCCTTCGATTGCGTCAAAGGGTCCGATTATCTCGGCGATCAAGATTCGATCGAAGCGATGGCCGAAGACGCGCCCCGCCAGATCGTCTGGCTCGAGCACCGCGGCTGCATCTTTTCGCGCCTGCCCGACGGCCGTATCGCGCAGCGTCCTTTCGGCGGCGCGGGTACGCCTCGAACGTGCTATTCGGCCGACGTCACGGGTCTCGTGATCCTGCACACACTGTGGGAGCAACTCGAACGCTTCGGCGTCAAGGTCTACGAAGAATATTTCGCGACGGCGCTCTGCGTCGAGGACGGCGTCGGTACCGGCATCGTCGCCTATAACATGCGCTCGGGCGAACTCGAACTCGTCACGGCGAAGGCGACGATTTTTGCGACGGGCGGGCTCGGCCGCGTCTACGCGAAAACGACCAACGGGTATGCGTCCACGGGTGACGGCATGGCGATCGCGTATCGTGCCGGCATTCCACTCATGGACATGGAGTTCGTTCAATTCCATCCCACCTCGCTTAAAGAGAACGGCGTGCTGCTCTCGGAAGCCGCCCGCGGTGAAGGCGCTTATCTGCTCAACGGCGAGGGCGAGCGCTTCATGTTCAAGTACGCGCCGAATAAAGGCGAGCTCGCTTCACGCGACGTCGTCAGCCGCGCAGAATGGACCGAGATTCTGGAAGGCCGCGGAATCGACGGCTGCGTGCTGCTCGATCTGCGCCATCTCGGCCGCGAGAAGATTCTCGAGCGTTTGCCGCAGATTCGAGAGCTCGCGCTCGATGCAACCGGCAAAGACGCGATCGATTCACCGATTCCGATTCTGCCCGGCATGCACTACGCGATGGGCGGCATTGAAACCGATAAGTTCGGCGCCACGCGCGTTCCGGGCGTGTACGCCGCGGGCGAAGCGGCGTGCGTCAGCGTTCACGGTGCCAATCGGCTCGGCGGTAACTCGCTCTTGGAAACGATCGTCTTCGGCGCACGTAGCGCGAAGCACGCGGTCAATTACATTAAAAGCGTCGGTAGCGTGCGCCAATCGGAGCGGACGCTGCGCGCCGAACGCGACCGGATCGCGGCCATTCTCGCCCGCCAAGGCGGCGCGCGTCATCCGCAAGTTCGCAAGCAGATGAACGACGTGATGTCCGATAACGTCTTCATCTTTCGCAACGAGCAGAGTCTTTCGACGGCCGTTGCGGGCTTACAGCAAGTGCGCGAAGCCGCGCAGACGATGACCGTAATGGATAAATCCAAGACCTTCAATACGGACCTCGTCGGCTTTCTCGAAACCGAGTTTCTCGTCGACGTGGCGATGCCGATTGCACTCGGAGCCCTCAAGCGCACCGAGTCGCGCGGCGCGCAGGCGAGAACGGACTTTCCCAACCGTGACGATGAGAACTGGCTCGTGCATTCGCTCATGCACTACGGGGGCCAAACGAGCGATCCCACGCCCGATTACTCGCGCGGCGTTACGTTCACGAAGTACAAGCCGGAAGTGAGAAGCTACTAAGGTATGTCCGACATAACGCTCGACCTCTTTCGCTACGACGAAGCGACCGACGACGAACCGCGCCGCGAGCGCGTCCACATCGACTTTAATGAGCACGCGACCGTTCTCGACGCGCTCGAATACGCGAAGGCGGAAGTCGACGGTACGATCTCATTTCGCAGGTCTTGCCGCTCGGCGATTTGCGGCTCGTGTTCGATGAACATCAACGGCGTCACGGGGCTCGCGTGTAAGACGCCGATCTCGACCGTGCTTCGCGAGGATCGCTCGGTCAAAATCGATCCGATGCCGAATTTCCAGCCGATGCGCGATATGGTCGTGCACATGGATCCGTTTTGGGACAAGTATTCGCGCCTCAAGCCCTACTTGCAGCCGGCGGACCGGGACGAAGATCACGAGCGCGAACGGCGCGTATCGCCCGAGGATATGAAAAAGCTCGTAGCGGTTGCGAATTGCGTCATGTGCGCAACGTGTTACGCGCTGTGTCCCGTGGTCAGCGTCGATCCGTCGTTTAGCGGCCCGGCCGCCATCTCATACGCGTATCGCTTCATCGAAGATACGCGCGACGCCAAACGAAACGAGCGCGTCGCGCAGATCAGTGACGACTATCTGTGGCTCTGCGCGCACTGCTACGCGTGCTCCTATTGCCCGAAGCACGTCGATCCGCACGATCGCATCATC
>CAXTIY010000029.1:14054-15912 GCA_964244215.1 uncultured bacterium | reverse complement strand
GCACTCGATTTATTCTTGTTCGGGATATGCGCGTGCTACAACCGCCGTCGGTGCTCGTGCGATGAGTTCCTCGATCAGGCGCTCCGGATCGTTGCCGGAGAGCAGCGCGGCGCGATCCGCGTGGCGTACGAAACCGTTTTGCCGGGCGCTATCGCAGAACGCGAGCAGCGACGCATAATAGCCGTCGACGTCGAGAAGAGCGCACGGTTTATCGTGATAGCCGAGTTGCCGCCACGTGAGCGCTTCGAAGAGTTCGTCGAGCGTACCGAAACCGCCGGGTAACGCGAGAAACGCGTCCGCAAGCGACGTCATCAGCGCTTTTCTTTCGTGCATCGACGACACCATGTGGAGCGCGGTCAACGCGGTATTCGCGACCTCTCGGTCTTCGAGCGATCGCGGCAAGACGCCGATCACTTCGCCGCCGGCCGCAAGCGCGGCATCGGCGAGCGCCCCCATACAGCCGACGCGGCCTCCCCCGTACACGATGCCGATTCCGCGTCGCGCGAGCGATTGCGCGACGCGGGTTGCGGTCGCGCGAAAGCTCGGCGACGTACCGTCGCTCGAGCCCAAGAAAACGCAGATCCGCATCGTCCTAGCGGTTTGAGAAGAGCGCGAATACCGCGCGTTCGAGGGAAGCGAGCGCTCGCGTCGCGTTACGCGCGAGGCGCGCCCCGGCGACCGGATGTCGCAGCATCGCGAGCGCCAGAGCGAGCCCATCCATGCCACCCGAAGCGTCGAGCGCGCGATCGAGCGCAGGCAGGTCGTCCGCCACACCGTCGCTGCCGAGGCGCAGGGCCGCGACCGCGATGCCGGCCGGCTGCAGCGTGCGCGCCACGGCGGCCGTTTCCATATCGACGGCTTGCGCCGTGTAGCGTTCGCCGAGCGTCACCTTATCGATCGAGCGCGTGACGATATCGTCGCTTGCGAAGGCACGGATGCCGCTTTGCGCTCCCGTGACGCGATCCGCGACGATACCGCTAAGTTCGCGATCGAAGGCGAAGCGCTCGTCCGGCGTAACGATTTCGCGATAGACGAGCGCATCGCCGACGCGGAAAGCGGGTGTGAGAAGGCCGCACAGTCCCACGACGACGACCCGCTCGGGCCTGCGCCCGCTAAGCACGTCGTGCGCGCTCAGCTCCGCTGCGAGCGGACCGATGCCGGTCGTCGCGACGTGCGCCGTGGAGCCCGCCCGCGCGAGGGCGCGACGTACGGCGCGAGCTTCGGCGCCGGTCGGAACGATGACGACGACGTCTTCGAGACCGCGCACGCGCGCAGAAGCGACACGCGCGTCGCTTGCTCCGCTCGGGGCTGCCGAGCGAGCCGCATGTAGACTCGTCTCGGCGGTCGTGCTGCTAATTGCGGCCGATGATGGTCGACATCGCGCGCAGCACGTTCATCGGCCGCATCGAATCTTCGGCTGCGGTCGGTTCGAAGCCGCAATGCACCATGCAATCGGAGCACTTCGGATTACCGCTCTTGTGACCGTACTGCGTCCAGTCCGTTGTATCGAGCAGCTCTTGATAGGTTTTGGCGTAACCCTCACCGAGCAGATAGCATGGACGCTGCCAACCGAAGAGAGAATACGAAGGCATGCCCCACGGCGTGCAGTCGTAATCTTTCTTACCGACTAAAAAGTCGAGAAACAGCGGGCTCGCGTTGAAATTCCATTTATTTTGTTTCGCCGTATAAGGCGCCATGATTTCTTTGAATAGCGCCTTGGTTTGTTCCGCGTGCAAGAAGTGCTCTTGATCGGGCGCCTTCTCGTACGGATAACCGGGCGAGATCATCATGCCGTCGACGCCGAGTTCGTCCGTCGCGAAATCGAAGAAGTCTTGCACTTCTTTCGCCGTCGCGCCGT
>CAXTIY010000029.1:0-13954 GCA_964244215.1 uncultured bacterium | reverse complement strand
AGTTCGTCCGTCGCGAAATCGAAGAAGTCTTGCACTTCTTTCGCCGTCGCGCCGTTGAAGATCGTCGTGTTGGTCGTGACGCGGAAGCCACGCGCTTTCGCGGCCTTAATCGCTTTCACGGCGATATCCCAAACGCCGTCGCGCGCGACCGCATGATCGTGCGCCGGCTTGAGCCCGTCGAGATGCACCGAAAACGAAAAATAATCCGACGGCGTAAACTTATCTAAACTCTGCTCGAGCCGAATCGCATTCGTGCAGAGGTAAACGAATTTCTTACGCGCGACGAGACCGCGGACGATTTCTTCAATATCGGGATGGAGCAGCGGTTCGCCGCCCGGAATCGCGACTACGGGGGCGCCGCATTCGTCGACCGCATCGAAACATTCCTGAACCGATAGGTGCTTGCGCAGCACTTCGACCGGATGCTGGATCTTGCCGCAGCCGCTGCAGGCGAGATTGCAGCGAAACAATGGCTCGAGCATAAGCGTTAGGGGGTATTTCTTACGACCCCGAAGCTTCTGCTCGACGACGTATTTACCGATTACCGCGGCTTGCTTTAACGAGACTGCCATTCTGCTTTAAATTATCTCCGTTTAATCAGGTAGCCGTTCGCGGCGAACCATTGGACTGCCGCGCGGATCGCTCCGTCGATCGGCTGTGGGACGTATCCCAATTCAATCGTCGCTTTCGACGAGTCGTAGTACATGAACTCCCGGCTCATGCGGACGCCGTCGAGCGGTATCGAAGGCTCGCGGCCCAGGCGTGTGAGAATTATTTCGTCGACGAACGCCGCCGCGAGCGGAATCCAGAGCGGTAAAGAAAATCTCGGCGCTCGGCGCCCGACCTCACGCCCCACGCGCTGCAACAGGGTCCGAAGCGGAAGGTTTTCAGCTCCGAGGATGTATCTTTGGCCGCTGCGACCTACCTCGTAGGCGAGCAGATGGCCGCGTGCGACGTCGGCGACGTCGACGAAATTAAGGCCGGTGTCCGGGATCGCCGCCGGCATTCGACCCGACAAAAATCGGACGAAGATGTCGCCGGTCGGAGTCGGCTTGCGATCCCACGCCCCGACGGGCGTGGTCGGATTGACGATCACCACGTCCTGGCCCGCGAGGGCGGCGCCCATAGCCTCACGCTCGGCGAGGTACTTCGAGCGCTTATACGCACCGATCAGGTGGTCCGGCGAGCTCTGATAGGTCTCATCCGCGATCTCGCCATGCCGGACGCCGATGGCGGCGACCGAGCTCGTATAAACGGTGCGGCGAACCTTCGCCCGTTTCGCCGCCGCGAGAACGTTGCGCGTCCCCATGACGTTGCTGCGCATCAGCGCCGCGCGGTCGCGTCGAAATAGACTGTAGTGCGCCGCCACGTGAAAGACGGCTTCGGCGCCGCGCATGCGCGAGGCGAGATCGGGGCTCACGAGGTCGCCTTCGACGATTTCGAGATCGAGGCCGGCGAGGTTGCGCCGGTCGGCGCCGGGACGCGCTAAGGCGCGAACCGCCCAGCCGTCTTCGAGCAGGGCCCGGGCGACGTTCGCCCCGACGAAGCCCGTGCCGCCGGTCAAGAATGCGAGGCGACTCAACCGGAAAGCTCGCCCCCGTGCGCCCAGTCGTCGGCGACGGTGTAGGCGACCGGAATCACGACCAAACTGAGCACGGTCGAGGTTATCAAGCCGCCGATGATCGCAACGGCCATCGGCGCGCGTAACTCCGCCCCGGCACCTAGACCGAGCGCGATCGGCAACATGCCGAGAATCGTCGCGGCCGTCGTCATGAGAATCGGGCGCAAGCGTTGGGCGCCCGCTTCGTAGATCGCGTCGCTACGCACGAGGCCGAGCGCCCGTAATTTGTTGATGCGGTCGACGAGGAGGATCGCGTTTTTGTTGACCAACCCGAATAGAAAGATCACCGCCATCAGCGAAATTAAGCCGAAGTCGGCACGCGTGATCCACAGCGCGAAGAGCGCTCCGACGATCGATAGCGGCAGCGACACCGTAATGACCAGCGGATCGACCCAACTGCGGAAGAGCACGAACAAAACGATGACGATCGCCACGACCGAAAGTCCGAGTGCGATTCCAAAATCGCGGAACGTGGTAACCGAATCCGCAGAGTCGCCGCCGAACGTGAGCGTTACGCTCTTCGTTTTCGGAAGCAATTTCTGCGCTTGGGCGATGACGATGCCGTCGGCGTCGCCGATCTGCAGCGACGGCACGAGGTCGGCCGTAATCTGAACGGCGCGCTTGCCGTTGACGTGCTCGATCGCGGAGAACGGCGTGCCGTCGGAAAGCCCGCTCGAACTCACGTCGACGAAGCCTTTTTGTTTTACGAGCAGATGTTCCAAGCGCAGTCCGAGCGCGCGCAGCTGCGCGAGGTCGTCACCGACGAGGGCAACCTGCAACGGCTTTTGCGTGCTGCTGCCGACGAACGGCACGTCCTCGACCGTCGTCACGACGCCGTCGAGATCCGGTAAGCGCGTGCGTACCGCATTCTCGACGTCGATCGTTTTAACTTTACGCGCGCGGTGCAGCCGCACGTAGATCGTTCCGACGTTCTGTTGACCCGTTCGCGCGCCGATCGTCGTGTAATAATCTTGCACGGCCGGATCTTTGCGAATCGAATCTTCGAGATTCGCGGCCGTCGCTTCCGTATCGCTCAAGCTCGTGCCGAGCGGCGTTTGAAACGATACGAGGAATTCGCCGCGATCGAGATGCGGTATGAATCCTTTAGGAATGAACGGAATGAGCGCGAGGCCGGCCGCGAATGCGAGGGTCGCGAGCGAAAGCACCGCGAGCCTGTGATGGAGCGACCAGCTCAGGACGCGGCGGTAATGCGGGTGCGCGAGGAAATGCTCGACGTCGATCTTACGTGGGCCCTCGCCTCCGCGCTTGCGCAGCCACCAGGCGGCGATCGTCGGCGATAGCGTTCGCGCCGCGAGCAGCGAGAAGATGACGGCGGCCGAAGCCGTTAGTCCGAACGGGCGGAAGAACTGGCCGAGCGTGCCGCGCATCAAGCCGATCGGCAAGAACACGGCGACGATCGTCAGCGAAGCCGCGACGAGCGTCAGCCCGATCTCTTTGTTCGCTTCGAGTGCCGCGCCTTTGGGCGTTTCTCCGTTTTCGAGATGACGCACGATATTCTCGACCACGACGATCGCGTCGTCGAGGATGACGCCGACCACGAGCGCGAGCGCCAGCAGCGTGATCGTCTCGAGGTTGAAGTGAAAGAGCCACATCGCGATCGCCGTGCCGAGCAGCGAAACGGGAATCGCGATCGCCGAGATCATCGTCGCGCGCCAATCGCGCAAGAACGGCAGAATGACCAAGATCGCGAGTACCACGGCGAGCGCGAGCGCTTCCTGAGTCGCTCGCGACGCTTCCAAGATGTACGTCACCTGCGTGGAAGCTTGGCGCAGCTCGAGTTCGGGATGGGCTTTCGCAATTTTTTCTACGGCCTCGTCGGAGGCCTCGCCGACGTCGAGCGCGTTCGCGCTCGCCCGCTTAACCACATCGATCGCGATCGCAGATTTGCCGCCGAAACGGAACGCCGAGCCGTTATCGCCCGTGCTCTGTCCCCCGATGACCGTCGCCCGCAGAACGCCGTCGATGGCACGCAATTGCGGCGCGACATCGCGTTCGGCCGCCGCAGCCATCTGTGGAAGCGAATGACCGGCCCAGGTGAGTTCGTAGGTAACGACCGGCGTTTCGTTGAGGTCTTCCGTGGCGACGGTCGTCTTCGTGCCCGCCGGAAGATGCATGCCGGCGAGCGCCGTTTCCACTTCTTCGCGCCGGCGCGCCAGCGTTTCGCTTACATCGAACGCGAGGTCGACCGCGACGAACTGCGGATAGGTCAACGAATGCATGCGCGAGACGCCGGTGATGCCCCGCAAGGCACCTTCGATCGGAACCGTCACGGACCGTTCGTTTTTATCGACGTCGATCTGATTCGTGCTCGCCGTCACTACGACGACGGGGAACGTAATGTCGGGAAAGAGCGCGAGCTTGAGATTGAGAAACGCAAAAACGCCGGCAATCGAGAGCAAGGTCCACAGCACGATCGACGTTATCGGGTAGTCGATCGCGAGATAGGATATGCTTAGGAGCCGCTTTATGGTTTCGCTAGGCCGAGCTTGAAGCGCCGCCGGCTGGTTTTCGAGACGAGCCACCGCGTCGTTTTGTTACTGATCGTCGAAAACGACCCTGCGAGAATGAGCGAGCGAACCTCTCCGCGCGTAATTTTTACGACGCCGCCGGATTGAAGCATCGCGCTCGAACGCTCGATTTCGCGTAGCGTCGCGACGGCGAAGAGTACCGGCAACAAACAGAAGAGGCGAATCTGCACGGCCATTTTCGGGATGGCGTTGAAGTAATCGAGCGAGCGGCGAATGTCTTCTCGGGCGAGTTGCACGAGCGCCGCGAGTGCTTCGCGATTCTGAACGCGCCAGTCGCCGTGCAGCATCGTTTGGTGGCTCGAACCGTTCGCGCGCAGCAGATCCTCGGGAATGTAGGCCGAATTTTCGTGCTCGATATCCCAGGCGATATCTTTAAGAATATTGATGGTTTGAAGCGCTTCGCCGAAGGCTTCGCAATGCACGAGCAACCGTTCGTAATCGGCCGCCTTGACGAGCGAGGAATGAAACGACCAAAGGTCCGTGAGCATGTGGCCGACGGTCCCGGCGACGTAATAGCAGTATCGCTTGTACTCCGCCATCGTTTGAATGCGGATGCCGCTCGGATAGCGGCCGACGAACTCGCTCATACCGAGTACCATTTCGCGCGTCCATTTTTCGACGATCTGCGCGCTTTTGGGCGGGAGCGAGTGGAGCAGATCGAAGACGAGATTCGTGCCGGCGAGTAATTCGAGGTACGAAGCGTCGGCCGAAATATCGGATGCTTCAGCGGCGAAGCGTTCCGCTTTAGCCGAATCGTGAAAGCATTCGAGGAACCGCGTCAGCAGTTCTCGGCGGCGCTCCGCCGTCGCCGTGCCGTCGTCTTCGACGGTATCGGCGATGCGGCAAAGCAGATAGCCGACCAGAACCGCTTTGCCGAGATCGCCCGGCAAGACCGCAATGCCGATGGCGAAGGTCCGCGAGACGCGACGAATGATTTGCCGTGCGAAGTCGAGCGGTACACGGTCGTCCGCCCGCTTCCGTTCTCGCGGGAGCACTGCCTTAACCATTCCTCGGTTCTGTCCGTCCCTTCACGTCTGCCAAATGCATTTCTTACATAGCCGCACCCGAGAAACCCTTAGTCTCCCCGTTCCGCAGGACTGCGAACGCTTCGCGGCACACAGACCGTGCGATGCGTATGGGCCCGAACCAATTCGTAATTCTTATGGCGCGGCACAGTGCGATTCCCTGCTCGGCGAGCGACGGTGTTCGGTCATGAGGAGTGTCTCGTCGCACGTCCGCCGTACCATTTTGTGTGTCTTTCCGCACTATACGCCGTCGTTCGGCACCTTCGAACATGCGTATCCGTTCGTGGGCGTAAAGGCGTTCATGCCGCCCCAAGGCATACTCGTCATCGCGAACTACATGCCGGAGAACTGGGACGTCCGCTTCGTAGACGAGAACGTGCGGCGTGCGACGCCGGCCGACTTCCATTGGGCCGACGTCGTCTTCGTGAGCGGCATGCACATCCAAAAGCCGCAGATTAACGATATCAATCGCCGCGCGCACGGCTTCGGAAAAGTAACGGTCCTCGGCGGCCCTTCGGTTTCCGGCTGTCCCGAGTACTATCCGGATTTCGACTATTTGCACGTCGGCGAGCTCGGCGACGCGACGGACGAAATCGTTCGGCGGCTTACGGAATCCGTCGCGCGGCCGCCCTCGCAGCTGCGCATCGAAACCAAAGAACGTCTTCCGCTCGCCGATTTTCCGGTTCCGGCGTATGAGAAAATCGAAGTCGCGAATTATTTCCTCGGAAGCGTCCAGTTCTCGAGCGGTTGCCCGTACCGCTGCGAATTCTGCGATATTCCCGAGCTCTACGGCAACAATCCGCGGCTCAAGACGCCGGAACAGATCGTCGCGGAGCTCGATGCGATTCTCGCCAACGGCGGCGAGCGCGCGATCTATTTCGTCGACGACAATTTCGTCGGCAATCGTAAAGCGGCCAAAGAGTTGTTACCGCATCTGATCGCGTGGCAGAAGCGCAACGGCTATGCGGTGCAACTCGCGTGCGAGGCGACGCTCAATATCGCGAAATCACCCGACCTGCTCGAGATGATGCGCGAAGCGTATTTCTGCACGATCTTCTGCGGCATCGAAACGCCGGACCCGGTCGCCCTCAAAGCGATGAATAAGGGTCAGAACAATCAAATGCCGATCATGGAAGCGATCGGCATCATCCATAGTTTCGGGATGGAAGTAGTCTCCGGCATCATCATGGGTCTCGATAGCGACACCCCCGATACGCCCGACCGGATTCTCGAATTCGTCGAGCTCTCGAAGATACCGTTGCTCACGATCAACCTGCTTCAAGCGCTACCGCGCACGCCGCTCTATCGCCGGCTCGAAGCGGAGGGGCGCTTGATCGACGAGCCCGGGCGCGAATCGAACGTTGATTTTAAGATCCCGTACGACCAAATGGTCGATATGTGGCGGCGCACGTTTACGCAAGCGTACACACCGGAAGCGCTGTATTCGCGTTTCCTGTATCACGTCGACCACGTATTTCCCAATCGCATTACCCCACCGAATTCGAAGCAACGGGTCAATTTCCGCAATATCCGCACGGCGCTGCGCATCCTCGGCAATCTGCTCGTTCGGGTCGGCGTGATGAGCGACTATCGTGAAGTTTTTTGGAAGATGGCGAAGCAGACGATGGCCAAAGGCAACGTCGAGGCGATGTTTCACATCGGTATGGTGAGCCACCATCTCATCACGTTCGCGCGCGAAGCGGCCGCTGGCCGGCAGAGCGCATCGTTTTACAATCAGGACGTCAGAGAAGAAGATCCGGCGCTCGCCCGCCGCTCCGCCTAAACCGACTTCCACCATTCGCACGATTCGGTGAAACCGAATCGTGCGAGGATTCAGCTACGCTGAATCCAGCTTAGTGGTCGTTCTGCAAACCTTGCAGATTCGACAATCGATAGATGTGCTGCGCCGAGAAGACGCCTTTCACGAACGTTCCGTCGACCGCGACCAGCTTTCCGATGAAGAGCGGTGAAGAATAGTCGTTGGCGGCGATCGCGCTCGTGGCGTCGACGGATTGCATCCGTCCGTTACGCAGTTGCACGGCGATGCGCGAGCCGCGCATCGTGACGATCGTCCCGTAGAACGTATGCGGGCCGAGGCGTGTCGCGTGATACGGATGCGCCGCGGCCGGACGAACTTGAACTTGACGCACGGGCGCGAATACGGTTACGCGAGCCGCTACCGCCGCCGAGGAAGAGATGGCGAGCGCGGCGACGGCCGCGATCGTCACACGAACGCTATGAATCATTGTCTTCTCCTGAAGCGAAGGCGCGCGTTGGAACTCGACGTCGTTAAGCCGAACACGCTCACGGAACCATCCGTCGGAACGTAGACCCGGCCGTTCGCGACGAGCGGGGAGACGAGCGCGCCACCGATCCATTGCGTGCCGGGCGCTTGAGTCCACGTTCCGGCGAGCCCTTGGAAGAGCGGCGTTCCCATGTTGAGCGCGTCGAAGGCGAAGAGCGAGATGTTGCCGCCCGAATTATTCGGCGTTTGCAGAGCCCAGGCGACGGCGCTTCCGGCGACCGTTCCGTTCGACGACACGATCGGCTGTGAGCCACTGTCGCGGCCTTCGAGATGGCCGACGTTCGAAGTGCTTTGCAGCGTGAGCGAGGCGGGCTGGCTCAGCGTGTAGGTATTGAGCGTCGGGTATCCGCCGTAGATCACGTGTTGTGCGCCCGAACTATCGGCGAAGTACGCCGGGCCGCCCCAGATGCCGCCGCCGGTGTTCGCGCGCCAGAGGGCGCCCGCATCGCCCGTCTGCTGGCCGCCCATCGCATCCCGGTTGAGCAGGTACTTGTTGCAGCCGGCGCCGTTGGCCGAGCATTTGCCGCCGGCGACCGCCACGTGTGCGACCGTACCGGTTTGGTCCGGTAGTAGCATCACGCCGCCGGAGCCGAGATCGGCATCGGCTCCAGAATCTGCCGCCGCCGTCGCGGGCGTGAACCACGAGGCCGCTCCGATGTTGAGATTACCCGGTAGCTTCATGACGGACATCGAGAAGTCGGTCGTGCCGTTATACGGGCCGTTGCCGGTCGCGAAGTAGACGTTGCCTTGGGCGTCCGCCGCGGGACCGTATCCGCCCATCCACGGAGAACCGAGGAACGTCCCGCCGCCGTTGCTGGCGTTGGTAAGGTCGACGAGGTTGCCCGTTTGCGCGAGGTTCGTCGCGCTATACGCGAGGACCCAACCGTGAACCGCCGTCGAACCGAGGTTGTAGTCGCAGTGCGAAGCGAGCGCCACGTAGATGTTACCGTTCGCTTCGAGTAAGGCACTGCGATTGAGATTGCCGAGCGGCGTAATCGTGGCCGTACCGCCGGTCGCGAGCGTTACGCTTCCGGTGATGGGCATCGGCGTTACCACGTCCTTTCCGGTACTGAGGCTAACCGCGTGGAGCCGCATGTACGGCGTGCCGTTATCCACGGTCGCGACGACGACGAAGAGCCGATCGAGCGCCCGATCGATAACGGGCGTTCCGATGATGCCGAGGTTCGGATTGATGTCCGAACAATTCGTATCGCTCCAGAGTTGTTGCCGCACGTTGTTCGCGCCACCGTTCGTAAAGTCGGTATGCCACACGACGTTCATCGTCTGATCGTCGAAGGCGTAGAGCTGCGCCGTACTCGTCGCGATCACGACGAGATTGTGCGGGTTACCCGCGGCGTCGTTCTCGTTCGTTGCGTATAACGGTTGCGCGTAGACCTTGCCGAACGCGGGCAACCCGGCCGGCGCCATGAGCGTGGTTAATTTTGCGAAGGCAGCCGATTTAACGTTCGTGGTCGTGAGCGTTTGCTCGTTCTTATACCAGCCTTGGCGTGCGGCGTTTTGATGGAAGGTGACGTTATCGAGCGCGTTGCCGCTCGCTGCGGCGTTGATGGCAAGGGATAGCGTCGCTTGATTGCCCGCGGCGTCGGTAACGACGATCGAACACGTACCGACCGCTTGCGGCGTGATCTTTAGGTTATAAGCCGTAACCGCAGCGAGAGCGATGCCGGTGCAGCCGGCCGCCGTGTAAGGCGGCGTTCCGCCCGTGATCGTTACGTTTTGCGAATTCGCAGTCGGCGAGGTGAAGCTGACGGTGTTCGGTGCGAGCGCGAGCACGGCCGAAGGCGCGGTCACCGTAATCGTTAAGTTCGCGGTAACGCTCGGACTCGATGAATCGGAAACCGTCAAGACGCAGCTTCCCGCCGTAAGCGGTGAAAGCGTTATTTGGCCGCCGCTAACGGAAGCTGCGACGACGCCGTTGCAGGCGCTGACGCTATACGCGGGCGCACCGCCCGAGATCGCGACGGTTTGTGCTGCGGCATTGGGGCTCGCGAAGGTGACGCTCGCGGCGCCGAGCGTGAGCGGGGGCGCCGTCCCGATGCGGATAGCCGCCATCATCCCGCCGTCTTCATGCGAGAGGATGTGGCAATGCAAGAGAAACGTTCCGACGATCGTGGGATCGGTGAAGTCGAGCAGCAGCTTCACGGTGCCGGGCCCACTCGCCGTAGCCGCCGGTACGTTTACGTTATCCATAACGAACTGTTGCGCTTGCGTGCTGCCGTTGATCGCTTCGACGACGAAGTGAACTTGGTGGATGTGGAACGTGTGGATCTGACTCGAGTTATTCTGAATCGTCCACTCTTCGACCGTGCCGACTTGTGCGTAGAACATCGGCGGAGCGCCGGGTTCGTAGGCGACGCCGTTGATCGTATTCTGGTCGCTGTAGAAGATCGTACGGTGCGCCGTAACGGGCGTCGCTCGGGTGGCGGCGGCCGTATGGATTTTATAACGCTTGGCCGTCTTCGAGACGCGTTGCACGTGATGGATGCGCAGCTGATCCACGGGAGAACTCGCCGAGGTGAGCGATCCCAGAAGAGCTGCCGGCATCGGATCGCCCGCTTGACCGGAGTCGACACACGCGGTGCGCAGGTACGTCGGCGAAGTGGACGGCGGCCCGACGATGGTGAATTCGACGCGGCCCGCAGGCGGGAGCAAATAGTGCTGTACGTTCATAGACGAAGGCGTGTTGACGCCGCTCGAGAGCGGAACGCCGTCGAGCGCGACGATGTTGAGTATCGAACCATCGACGGACACGTCGACATAGGTATCGGCGCCCGCGTTGACCATGCGCCAGAACTGCTGCTCGCCTTTACGAATCGCGATCGTCGGTTGCGTTAAGCCGTTGAGCGTGAGCGCTTTGATCGGAGCTTCCGGCGTCGAGGCCACGCAATGCGTATCCGCGACCAGCGGCCGGACGAAACTGCGGAATTTCGGATCGACGCGAACGTACGGATTACGCGTCTTGGCGTTCGTCGAGCCTCGCAGTTCGGATTTCGGAGCGACCGTCATGCCGCGCATCGGCATGCCGTGGATGACGAGTCCCTTTTGCATCGCGTAACGCATCGCGGCCATCTGCTTTACGTCGCCTCCGGGCAATGCTGCTCCGGCGAGCGGTGCGTCGCGCACGATGAGGATACGTTCGGCCATATTCGCAACGGCCGGCGCGTACGTGGCGATACCGTCGACGATGAGGGCGCCCGACATGCCGGAAAGCGTTTGACGTTCGGTTTCGCCGTGCGCGTGCGTGTGATACCAGTAAAGTCCGGGCGGATGATCCGCCGGCAGCGCGATGCGATAGTGCAGCGATTGACCGGGAGCCGCCGACATGTCGATCGAGTCGTCGCCCGGAGCCTGCGGGCTTACGTGAAGGCCGTGGTAGTGCAGGTTGACGTCGTTCATGTAAACGGCGCCGCTCGGCGGTGTCGGCAAGTTATTGGTTAGATTTACGAATAATGTATCGCCCGGCAGCAGCCGCAGCGTCGGTGCCACGGTCGACCCGTTGTAATTGAACTCCGGCCGATGCGTGGTCGGATCGGCTTGTACCGCGACGTTAAAGGTTAAGCTGCCGCTTACACTCTTGAGTTCGGGTGGATTCGTTAAGACGCCGGAGCCCGGCGACGGAATCGGAATCGGGGTTGCGGAGGAGCCTTGCGGACAAATGTAGCGATAAGGGTGATTCGCCGGGAGCCGCGTTTGCAGGCCCCATTTGCACGCGAGATAGCCTTCCATTTGCGCGCTCTCGGCCGCGGTGAGATAGCGCGCGAAAGTCACGACTTCGCCGATCTGGCCCGTGTAATTGTATGTGTAATTCGTGCCTTGCGCCATCGCGCCGACCGATAACGGATAAGAACCCGTAACCGCGGCTCCGGGTCCGGTATTAGCCGCGAGTTGATTGCCGTTCTTACGCAAGATCTCGACGCTCTTGCTCACGCTTCCGCCGAGCGTCCAGAGAGCCGGGACGTTTGCGACGGTGTTGGACGAAATGCTACCGCCTCCGGTACCCGGAGTATTGTTATTGAAGTTGAGGTAGGCGGCTCCGTTCGAACCGAAGAGAACCTCGAAGCGCGGATTCGCGTTGTACGGGCCGCTGAAGAACGGCTTGGCATTGGCCGTTCCCGTGGGGCTCGCGACGAAGAACGTCGTCGATTCGTTGTAGAGGCTCGTCGACATCCCGCCGCCCGAGGTCAAGAGATACTGCTTGCCGTTGAAGGCTAAGCTGCCGAGGCCGTTGATGCCGTTCGGCGTGTAGGTCGGCTCGAGGGCGGAGTTGGCTTGAGCGAGATTGTTACCGTTGCCGCTCTCATCGCCGACCGCAGCGACGCTGGTACCGAAATTCGAAATGTTCGCGGCGACCGAAGCGTCGTACCACGCCGTGAGATTCGGGATTTGCTTCGGCGAGAACGTCGACGGTGTCGGCGCTGAAGTCGGTGCTACCGTCGGGGCGGTCGTCGGGGTCGTCGTTGGCGCGTTGGTCGGCGCTACGGTCGGCGCGGTCGTCGGCGCTACGGTCGGCGCGTTCGTCGGTGTTACGGTCGGCGCGTTCGTCGGCACCGCAGTCGGTACGGCCGTAGGAGCTGCCGTCGGGACGGCGGTCGGCGCGGGGGTGGCGGCCGTCGGTAACGTCGTGATAACGAGGCCCGCGACTTGATGGCGATTCGTCGACGCGCCCGTCGACGCAGAAAAACCGAAGCGCACGTTTGCGGGGACGCCGGGTTGGCCGCTCACGCCGACGATCGATTGCGAATAGTACGGTACGAAACCATTGCCGTTGTGAATGTCGATCGCGACCGTGAGCAGTCCGCCGGCGGAAAGCGTCGCTTGAATAGTCGGTGCGTTTGCCGGGCGCGTCGTGACGGCCGGTTGATCGAGTTTGAAAGGCAGGCTCGTCGCGGTGCCCGCGCCGTTCGTAACGCCGCCGAGATATTGCCAGCCGGTTGCCGCAGCTCCGCGCGCCGCGACGGTTTCGATGACGCGGCCGGGGCCGCCGGTCAAACTCGAAGCGGGGTTGCTGTAGTTTCCGTATTCATCGAGCGCGACTCCGACGTAGCCGCCCGCGAGCCCGGCCACCGCGGTACCGGATTGCGCCGTTCTATTCGCGTAACCGAGTGCCGCACCGGCGACGCCGGCCGCGGTCGGCAACGCTTGCGACGCGTCGGTGAGAAAAAACGTCATGCCGTCGGCGCCGGTGGTCGTGCCGTTAAAAGCGTAATCGGTGAACGTAATCTGCAAGCCGTTTGCAGTAGGCAGCGAAGACGTCGTTACGAGCAGACCGGATGCGGACTGCGCCGAACTCGTCAGCTGGAGCGCACCTTGGCCCGCCGTGTCTTGCGGGGCGTTCGTCTTGCAGGCCGCAACGGAAGTTCCGGGGGTGCTTGTGGTGCCGGCAGTCAGGCACGTTTGGCCGAACGTTTTCCAAGCTCCGGCAACGGTCGATGCGCCACTAAAGGATTCGCTCAGGAGCGTCGTTGCGGCGGCGAGCCGGCGCACTTGGGGCCGCACGCGCAGGTTCGATTGTGCGACGTTGCGAGGGGCCGCCGTAGCCCGGGTTACGATGCCCGCAGGTGGAGCGGCATCCGCTCCTTGTGCTGTAAATGCGACCAATAGCAAAAAGCTGAGTGCTTTTCGCAGGCCGTTCCGAACCCCGAACATAGTAAACCCCTGTAACTTCAAGCGGTCTTCGCCCGACCTTAATGCAACGAACGTAATGCGGCCCAAGATGTGCCGTGCCGCTCGCATCAGGCGCGGAAAATGACTACGCTGATGCATATTCGATTAAAATTGCGCGCGTGACAATGAGGCATTCGCCGTAAAAGGGGACCAATGGTCCCAATTTACGAGCAGTCTACAGAGGTACTAGAACGGTAAATTTACACGAACGTTATGCTTCCGCAAGCCCGATCGTCGCGCCGCGTGCGATAACGTGTCCCGCCATAGCTCTCACGATTTCTTTTTTTGAGGGGGGCTTCGAAAAGGCCGGCAACCGCGTATCGAGTGCGAATAGTTGAAACACGTAGCGATGCGGTCCGTGTCCGGGAATCGGCGTCACCGCTAAATAGCCGGGCGCGACGCCCGCCGCCTTACCGAGTTTAAAATCACCGAGGACGCCCGTCCCCCTTAGATTGAGGGCGTGAATCTCGCCCGCAGCCAGACCCGTCTTATCCGGTGCCATCGCGTAGACGATCGTATGGACGAGCGGCTGTGGAGACGGCACGTCGACGTCTTCCGCGACGAGTACGAGTTCGCGCGTGCCTGCCGGCACCCCCGACCATTGCAATGGCGGAGAGAGCGATTTCATTCCGCGATACGCCGCCGGCATTGTCGTGCGATTCGCGAATTCGGGGCTCGACACGAGGAGGGTCGTGGGTGCCGCGATGCGGCGATCGTTGCCTGCGATTTTGCTCGGTCCGCTGCGAAGCGGGCGAAGGATCCGTCCGAT
>CAXTIY010000028.1:13783-16040 GCA_964244215.1 uncultured bacterium | reverse complement strand
CGTGGTGTCGACCTTCGGATCGAAAAGCTTGACGTAACGAACGCGGGCGACCGCATCAAAGCACTCGGCTGGGATGTGGAAATCCTGGTCAACAATGGGGGCGTGCTAGAGGGGGGTTCGGTCGTCGACATTCCCGGCGATAATATGCGGCATGAATTTGAGGTCAACGTCGTCGGCCCGCTATTACTGACCCAAGGCATTGTAAAGCAAATGATCAAGCGCGGCACCGGCCGAGTCGTCTGGGTATCATCGCGCGAAGGAATCAACGTCAACCCCTTCACCGGTATCTACTCGGCCTCGAAGCACGCCGTCGAGGCGATCGCGCAGACGATGGCCGTCGAGCTACAAGAGTTTGGAATCGAGATTGCCACGGTAAATCCGGGTCCGTTCCTGACCGGTTTCAACGATCGCGGCTTCGATGTTCAGCACAGTTGGTTGGACGACCGGTCGCAGCGACTGTTCGACTATTCCAAGCTCGCCTTTTCGAGAACGCAGTTCGACCCAGAGCCGGTCTACGCTACGTTAACCGCGGTCGCCGCCGGCGAAGTCGACACTTTTCGAAATCTCGAACCCAAGTCGATGATCGAGGAGGCGAAGAAAAACATGGACATGGTCTGGTCCAAGAAAATCAAAGACGGCCTTGGAACGAGGCACAAGCAGGTTCAGTCCTGTTACGACATGGAGCCCGAGCAACTCGCTGCCTCGCAGAACTGAATCAGTCTAATTGGTTCTGACGTATGTTACTAAAGACAGTTCGGGACGATCTGCTGGTGACAACGCTACGTAAGATACCTTCATCAGGCCGTACCTTGGATGATCGAGATGCTTTGATCCCTCCGTGAACATCTTAACTTCGAGGTTCGGCCACCATTCTACAAATTCGCGGCTCTTGCTCGAGAGTTCGGCGATCAATTCATCAAACGGAACCTTATCCTTCGCTCGTGCCCTAGCTGCCCGAAAGGTTCCCAACGTCTCTTTCACAACGCGTTCCCAGTCAACGATCAGTGTCCGGTAAGACTCATTGAGGAACATCAGTCGCAACGTGTTCCGTTCGTACGGGGCTAAAGTTCCATAATCGATGAACAGATCGGCAGCCGCTGGATTCCAGGCGAGGATATAGAGCCGGCTATTCCTGATGTATGCGGGGATTGGATCGAGAGCAGCGAGCAACAGCGAAAGCCGTTCACTTATTGCTTCCCCGAGTAACTGGGACGGAAATACCTGAGAGGCGAGCGCGAAGAGATGCTCGGTTTCCGTTCTGTCGAGTTGAAGGGCTTGGGCGATACGCTCGAGGGCATGGACCGACACTCGGATGTCTCGCCCTTGTTCAAGCCATGTATACCAGCTAACGCTCACCTCAGCGAGTTGCGCTACTTCCTCGCGACGGAGCCCAGGCGTCCGGCGCCGCAGCTCCGGCAGGCCCTGTCCCTCCGGTTTTAGCCGCGCACGCCGGTCAACGAGAAAAGCACCCAGCGCCCTCCTCTCTTCGGAAACGTTCTTGTCGATCAACATCGGCAGTCCTTAAATCGCCTTTCAGAGGGCTCTACCGGAGGTCTCGTCATGCGATTCCTATGCCAAGATTTGCCGGAGCAACTCGGTTTCCACAATGTTGCCAGTGGTCCCACGATGTGAAGACAGAGACACGGACAAGGTCTGACTTCATACGTTGTTACGTAGCATCTAATAACGTTGTTAGAAGCGTCTGTCAAGCGATCGACCGATTGTTCGTTTAGCGGTCGGTCCGAGCGATCGTCAGAAGTCTGTATCACTTGTCGCATTGCGATTTGGCAGGGCGCCGACGCTGCACGCGTCGAGCCGTCAGGCTTGGTGTGCCCCGATCGCTCAAAGTATTGCCGAGCTCTGGTTTACGAATTCTTCGACATGGCCGAGCTCATTCTTATGTTAAGTCAGACGTCGCGAGCGGTGCAGTGGCTCTTGCATTTGCCGCGACGCCCGATGCTTCTTGGCGGCTTCATGCCGGCGACGGATGCGCTCTTCGATGACCTCGCGCTCGAGTTCAGCAACGGCGCCGCGGACGTGATACGAGGGCGGGCCGCATGCCGTCGATGTGTCGAACCTTCGGTCAATGATCGCAAGAGAATGGGCCGCTCGCGCAGCACGGTGACCCACCTCATGAGATGGCCCAACGGATCGGACGAGCCGATTTAAGCGGCCACACCACGAGCGATCTTGCAAGGTTACTCGCCCTAAGCGGCCCGCGAGGCCATGTCTTGCGGGACGAGCTCGAGCCAGCAGG